>JAPSGM010000031.1 GCA_031177555.1 Chloroflexota bacterium | reverse complement strand
ATCGACAAGGTCACGACCTTCTTCGTCGTCTATCTCGTCATCAGCGCGATGGCCACGCGGACCAAGGCGCGCTACCCGCAGGGTGAGCGGCTGGTCGAGTCCGGCGCGGCAGCCGGGGAGGGCGCTGACTGAGCGATCCCGAGGAGCGATCGCCGACGCTCGTCCCGGCCCTGGCGACGCATGGCGCGGGTGAGGAGAACGGCGGGCCCTATCGCCGGCTCAACCCGCTCACCAAGCTGATCGCCGCGCTGGTCGTGACGGCGGCGGCGCTGCTGACCGGCGGGCTCCTGGCGCCCGCCCTGGTGACCGTGGTCGGCGTGCTCGCGCCGGCGGTCGTCGCCCGGAACGTGTGGCGGCTGGCCCGGACCGCCCTGCTGCTGACCCTGCCCCTCGCGGTGAGCATCCTGCTCGTCAACGTCCTGTTCTTCCCCGGCGGCCAAGAGGTCATCTTCGCCGTGGGGCCGGTCCGGGCCACCGTGGAGGGCCTGCGCTTCGCAATCGAGACGCTCCTCCGCCTCGCCGCCATCTCGGGCGCCATCAGCCTCTTCTACCTGACCACGCCACCGGGCGAGCTCGCTGTGGACCTGGAGCGCCGCGGCGTCTCCCCCCGGCTGACGTTCATCGTCCACGCGGCGGTCCAGACGGTCCCGGCCATGGTGGAGCGCGCCGCGGCCATCACCGCCGCCCAGCGAGCACGCGGCCTGGACACCGAGGGCAGCCCGTGGAAGCGGCTGCGCGGGCTGCTGCCGCTCGCCGGTCCGGTCCTGCTGGGGTCGATCGCCGACGTGGAGGAGCGGACGATGGCCCTGGAGGCTCGCGGCTTCACGCGTCCCGGCCGCCGCACGCTGCTGTGGCACCCCGCCGACTCCGGCGGGCAGGCGGCGGCCCGATGGCTCATGCTGGCGGTCGTGCCCGCGCTGGTCGTCGCGCGCGCCTTCGGGCTGCTCGACTGGATGGGCTGAAGGTGCTCGCGCTCGAGTCGGTGACGTACCGCTATGCAGGCGCGACGCGGCCGTCACTCCGTGACGTGAGCGTGGCCTTCGGCGACGGCGAGGTGGTGGGAGTCACCGGTCGCTCCGAGGCGGGGAAGACGACGCTCTGCCTGGTGGCGTGCGGGATCGCCCCGCGAACCGTGGGCGGGACGCTGACCGGGCGCGTGCTGCTCGACGGGGAGGACACGGCGCCCCTGCCCATGCACGCCCTGGTGGGCCGCGTCGGCATGGGGTTCTCGCGCCCCGCGACCCAGCTCTCCGGCGTGGCCGGCACCGTGTACGAGGAGGTGGCGTTCGGCCCGATGAACCTCGGCCTGCCGCGGGCGGAGGTCATCGAGCGAACGGAGTCGGCCATCGCGGCGCTTCGAATCGAGCCCCTCGCGGCGCGGGACCCGCGCCGGCTCTCCGGAGGCCAGCAGCAGCTCGTTTCCATGGCAGGCCTGCTCGCCCTGCGACCGGCCCACCTCGTGCTCGACGAGCCGACCGCCCAGCTCGATCCTGCCGGCACGCGCCTAGTGGGCGCCGCCCTCGGGCGCCTCGCGGAACGCGGCGCGTCGATCGCCGTCACCGAGCAGAAGACCGATCTCCTGGCCGCGATCGCCACCCGCATCGTCGTCGTCGACGAGGCGCGGGTGGTGCTCGAGGGACCAGCTGCCGATGTCCTGGCCGATCCTGCCCTCGAAGGGTTCGGCGTGGCGGCACCCGCCCCGATCAGGCTCGAGCGGGCAGCGGCAGCCGCCGACCTGCCCGCGGGAGCGATCGCAAGGCTGCGCGAGGCGGCCGCGAAATGAGGGCTCCGGACATCCGGCTCGAGGAGGTGAGCCACCTCTATCAGCCTGCCGGCGTGCGGGCCCTCGACGACGTGACCCTGCAAGTCGGCGGCGGAGAGCGCCTCGTGCTCATCGGTCAGAATGGAAGCGGCAAGACGACCCTGGTCCGGCACCTCAACGGCCTCCTTCGCCCGACCCGGGGCCGGGTCCTGCTGGATGGGCAGCCCACCGCGGGGCGGACCGTGGCGCAGCTGGCCGCCACCGTCGGGCTCGTGTTCCAGGACCCTGATCGACAGATCTTCGCCGGCTCCGTCGAGGCCGAGGTCGCCTTCGGGCCCCGCAACCTTGGCCTCCGCGGCCGGGAACTGCGCGTGGCAGTCGGGGAGGCGCTGGCGCTGGTTGGCCTGGAGGGACAGGCCCGCACGAACCCGTACGATCTGGGTGAATCCCGGCGCAAGCTGCTGGCGCTTGCATCGGTCCTGGCCATGCAGACGCCCGTGCTCGTGCTCGACGAGCCGACCACCGGACAGGACCGGTCCGGCGCGGAGATCGTGCGCGAGACGCTGGCGGCGGTTGCCGCCGAGGGGCGGACGGTAATCGCCATCAGCCACGACATGGAGTTCGCGGCCGAGTCCTTCCAACGCGTCGTGACGCTGCGGGCGGGGCGCGTGCTCCTGGACGGGTCGCCGTCGGCCGTCTTCGCGGAGCGGGCGTGGGAGGCGCTGGACTCCAGCTACCTCGAGCCTCCGGTGGCGTCCCGAGTTGGAGCTCGCCTGGGCCTGGGCTCCACGCCGACGGCCGCCATGGTCATCGAGGCCCTGCGCGACGCGCCTCAGTAGTAGCCGGGCGGGGGCGGAAGCGGGCGGCCGTTGGCGTCGACCCGCTCCTCCGGTGGCAGCTCGTCGCGGTGGCGGCGACCCCGGCTCGGGCCCGCCACCGGGTAGGCCATCACCGAGCTGGGCACCTCGTCCAACCGCTGCTCGATGCCCCGCAGCCCCAGGTGGCGGAGCGCGGCGCCGAAGCGGTCGACGAACGCGGGATCGCGCAGCAGGCTGAAGGCGAGCGTGCTGTGCGCGCGGTTGAGCAGCTCGAAGCCGCGCACCGCCTCGGCGACGTTGACCTGGTTCAGCCCGAGCTGGCTCTCCAGGATGTCGATGGCCCGATTTGCCTCGCGCCGCGTCTGCGTGGTGAAGTGCGGCGTGCGGTTCACCAGGAGCCGCGTGCGATACAGCGCGGCACGCGCCCGCGCGTCGCGATCGCTCGTCGGCGGAGAGCTCATGGACCGCATCTTACGCGCTGAGCCCGGATGGCAGGAATCGGTGGCGGCCGCGCTGCGTTCCGTGCCACGTCCGATCGCCACCGACCCGCGGCTCATGCCGCGCGACGTGATCGTGGACGACCGGGCCGTCCAGCGCCGCGCCCCGCTCGCCGCGGCGGCGGGGGCCGCACCGCGCCAGGCGGCCACCCTGCTGCTCCTGTATCCGGGCCCCGACGGCGAGCTGTCGATCCCGCTCACCGTCCGCCAGCCGGACCTGCGCGCCCACGCCGGCGAGGTGTCCCTGCCCGGCGGAGCCGTGGACGAGGCCGATGACTCCCCGACCGCGGCGGCGCTGCGCGAGGCCTGGGAGGAGGTGGGCGTGCCGCCGGAGTCCGTGCGGCTGCTCGGCAGCCTGGACCAGATCTGGATCCCGGTCAGCAACTTCCAGCTGCGGCCGATCGTCGGCGCGCTGGATCGACGGCCGGGGCTGCTGCCGCACACCCGCGAGGTGGCTGCCATCGTGGAGCTGCCGGCGCGGCTGCTGCTGGCCGACGATGCCATCGTGGAGCAGCTCATCGAGGGCGAGGGATGGGCGCTGCGGGCGGGCGCCTACCTGCACGCCGAGCAGGTGATCTGGGGCGCCACCGCCCGCACGCTGGCCATGTTCGCCACCGTCCTGCGGCGCGTCGCGGAGAGCGCCTGAGGCCGCGGCGAATGACCGAAATCGTCAGCGGCTGGCGGTAACGGGCAGAGCTCATCCTGGGAGATACCGCCAGCCACTGGTGAACCGGCGCGAGAAGCCGTCAGCGACGGGTCCGGACCGTGGTACCGGCTGCGGCCAGCAGCTGCAGCAGCGTTCCGTGGTGCCGGCGCGGGGCGGCGACGATGCTCACCGTCGAACCCCGCCGAGTCGGGTCCCACCAGGGGTCGCCCTTCAGGTTCGTCACGGTGGCGCCCGCGCGCTCGGCGATGAGGCCGGCCGCGGCGACGTCCCACAGCGACAGGCCACCGTTCTGGACGAAGGCGTCGAAGCGCGCGCCGGCAACGTAGGCCAGCGCCAGCGCGGCGCTGCCCATGCGGCGCGGGATGCGGATCTCGCGGCCGATGCGCCGCTCCCGGCCGATCCCCCCGCGGCCGATGATGGCCAGGCTCACCACGAAGTCGCCCAGCTCTCGCTTGGTGGAGGCGGCGACCCGGTTCCCGTCCAGCGTGGCCGGACCGTCGGCCGTGGCCGCGTAGCAGTCGTCGCGCATCGGGTCCAGGATCACGCCCACGGCCGGGCGGCCATCCTCAACCATGGCCACCGACACGCAGAAGAACGGGATGCCGTTGGCGTAGTTGACCGTCCCGTCCAGGGGGTCCACCACCCACGTCCGCCCGCTCGGCTCGCCGCGCGGGCCAACCCGCTCGTGGTGGCCGGACTCCTCGGCCAGGATCGCATCGTGGGGGTAGCGGCCCCGGATGCCGTCCAGCGCCAGCTGCTCCGACGCGTAGTCCACCTCGGTGACCACGTCGCGCAGGCTCTTGCGCCGGATGCGCTCCACCCGCTCGTAGCTGCCGCTGAGCAACCGGCCCGCCCGCCGGGCAAGGTCCGTCGCGAAGGCCAGCTCATCGGCCCAGCGGCTGGTCGCCATCCTCAGGCGGCGCCGTCGTCGTCGGCGTTGCGCGGCTGCGGCGGCTGCTCTTCGCCGCCGGCATCGGAGCGCTTGATGAAGCTGATCTTGCCGCGCGGCTCCAGGATGGCCCACGCCACCTCTTCCACGGCGGCGATCCCGGCCAGGCGCATCTCCGATTCGATCTCGGGCACGGTCAGCCGATTGCGCCGCAGGTTCGAAGTGAGAATCTTCCCATCGCGCACGATGACCCGCGGCTCGCTCTCCAGCAGGCGCTCCGCGCGCGGCCACAGGTAGCTCGCCCAGCTCATGGTGAGCGCCAGGAAGGCTATGGTCGAGACGGCGAGGATCGCTCCCGTCAGGCTGAAGTCGTTCTGGGTGACACCCTGCTGGATGAGGTCGCCGATGACCACCAGCACGATCAGTTCGAACGGCGTCATCTGGCCCAGCTCGCGCTTGCCCATGAGCCGCACGAGCAGGTAAAGCGCAATGAAGATGACCGTGGCGCGCAGGACGATGTCCATCTAGGGCAGCACCGTCATGCCGACGGTCACGCTGGCGAGCTCCCGGTCCCCGTCGTACAGGGTGATCACGCCCTCGTTGCCGCCGAGGATATCCGGGTTCACCTGCAGGTCGATCTTCAGCATGAACTCCCCCGGCTGCTCCCCGAAGGTGAAGCGGAACTCCCCGTCCTCGCTGACCTCGTCGGTGGCGGCCGGGATGAGCGTGTTGACGGTGAAGTCCTCCCACAGCGTCTGGTCGACGCCGATGGCCAGCTCCTCGAGCGTCCGGTCCGATTCCACCCGGATGCGCATCTCGAAGAACTCGCCGTTCCGGATGATCTCCGGGGCATGCACGCTGAGCTCGACGCCATCGGCCGTCGCCACCCAGTCATGCTCGCGGCCGAGGAACCCGGTCAGGCCCAGCACGATCACCACGCCGAACACGATCAGCGACAGCGGGCTGGCGTGACGGCGCCAGGCGCCGACCGCGCGCCAATGCCCCTCGGCTATGCCGTCGGGGGGCCGCGTCGCGCCGCCGCCTGTGCTCATGATCGGTGAAGAGTAAACCCGCTAGGCTGGACCGATGCCGCAGATCCACCTCCGCGCCGACGAGGGCGACTACGCGCCGCTCGTCCTCCTGCCCGGCGACCCCAACCGGGCGCGGCGCATCTCGGAGCGCTTCGATGCCGGCTCCGCCCAGGAGGTGAACGCGCACCGCGGGCTGCTGGGCTTCACCGGCACTTTCAACGGCACGCCCGTCAGCGTTCAGGCCAGCGGCATGGGGACGCCCAGCCTCAGCATCGTGGTCGAGGAGCTGCTGCGGCTCGGCGCGCGTCGCCTGATCCGGGTCGGGACGTGCGGCGCCATCGCTCCCGGACTGCGCACCGGCGAGCTGGTGATCGCCACCGCCGCGTGCCCGGTGGACGGCGCCACCGCCACCTACCTGCACGGCGAGCCGTACGCGCCGGTCGCCGACTTCGCGTTGACCCGCGCCCTCGTCGACGCGGCGGTCGAGGTCGGCATCATGGCCCGGACGGGGCTGGTCGCATCGGTCGACGTGTTCTACAACACCGATGCCGACTATGCCCAACGCTGGCGCGACCGCGGCGTCCTGGCCTTCGAGATGGAGGCATCGGCCCTGTTCTTCCTGGCCGCCCGGGCCGGCGTGGAGGCCGGGTGCGCGCTGACGGTCAGCGACGTGCTGGGCGACGACGTGACCAGCGAGGAGAGCTACCTGCCGCTGGACGAGCTGGACCGCGCCATCGACCGCATGATCGACGTGGCGCTCGTCGCCGGCACGGGGGCTTGAGGGACGGGCTCGCTCACCGAGCGTATCGGCGAACGAGATCCGGAATCAGCCATGCCTGAGCGAGCATGTGCCGGCAACGATGCGGATTCCGAGGCCGCATCGGTCCTGCGGTAGACTCGATCCCATGACCGACACGCTCAGCCGTGGCGCAGCCAACCAGGCCGGCGCGATCATCAACCCGAACGCCGCCGCCGAGGCGCAGGACTTCCTGCCCCTGAAGGGCATCGACCACGTCGAGTTCTGGGTCGGCAACGCCAGGCAGGCGGCCGCGTACTACCGCGCCCTGTGGGGCTTCACGCCGGTGGCCTACGCCGGGCTGGAGACCGGCATTCGCGATCGGTCCAGCTACGTGATGGTCCAGAACGACGTCCGCTTCGTGTTCACCGCCCCGCTGACGCCGGACTCGGAGATCGCGCGGCACGTGCACGAGCGCGGCGACGGCGTCCACGACATCGCCTTTGCCGTCGACGACGCCGCGTCCGCCTGGCGCGAGACGACCTCGCGCGGTGCGCGATCGGCCCAGGAGCCGGTGGAGATCCCCGGCCAGAAGGGCGTCCTGCGCCGCAGCGCCATCCACGCCTACGGCGAGGTGATCCACTCTTTCGTCGACCGATCCGACTACCACGGCGCCTTCGCGCCGGGCTACCACCGCGTCAAGAGCCCGCCGGCGGCGGCATCGGGCCAGGACCTGCTCGAGGTGGACCACTGCGTCGGGAACGTGGGGCTGGGCGACATGAACCGGTTCGTGGAGTTCTATCGGGACGTGCTTGGCTTCGCGCAGCTCATCCACTACGACGACAAGGTCATCCACACCGAGTACTCGGCGCTGATGAGCAAGGTCATGACCAACGGGAACGGGCGCATCAAGTTCCCGATCAACGAGCCGGCCACCGGCAAGAAGAAGAGCCAGATCCAGGAGTTCCTGGACTACTACGGCACGGCCGGGACGCAGCACATCGCCCTGCGCACCGAGGACATCGTCGGGACGGTGCGCGCGCTCCGCGAGCGAGGCGTCGAGTTCCTGGGCCTGCCGCACGCCTACTACGAGTCGCTCCCCGAGCGGGTGGGCGACGTGGGCGTGCCGATGGACGTGCTCGAGGAGCTGGGCATCGAGGCCGACCGGGACGAGGAAGGCTACCTGCTCCAGATCTTCACGCGCCCGGTGCAGGACCGCCCGACCTTCTTCTTCGAGATCATCGAGCGCCACGGCTCGCGCGGCTTCGGGGTCGGCAACTTCAAGGCCCTGTTCGAGGCGATCGAGCGCGAGCAGGCGCGCCGGGGCAACCTCTAGTCCCACTCCGCGGCACTGGAGTTGCCCGCCACAGGGATCCGCCGGGAAGCCGCCACCTAGTCACTGGCCCACTGTTAGCCAAGAAGCTGCGGCCGGTTCGCGGGTGTGTGGAGTCGGCATGTGAGCGCGAATCCACCGCCGCCAAGCGTCGGTACCGCCCCGAATTCTGGCTAACAGTCACTGGCGTCCTAGGGGAACCAAATCCATCGATCGATCCCGATACCAGTCATCCACGGACGACGCGGGATGCAGGAGCAGGGGATCCGCGATGCGGCGATTAGCCGCCGCAGAGGGCCAACTGGCTCAGCGCCAGCCCAGCCCTGGAGCGACGTGCCGCAGCACGCTCTCGATGACGTGGGCGTTGTAGTCCACGCCCAGCTGGTTGGGAATGGTGAGCAGCAGCGTGTCCGCGGCCGCGATGGCGGTGTCCGCGGCCAGCTGGCGGACCAGGGCCTCCGGCTCCCCGGAATACGTGCGCCCGAAGACGGCACGCGTCGTCTCGTCGAGGTAGCCGATGTGGTCGCTGTCCTCGTTGCCGCGGCCGAAATAGGCGATGTCGCGGTCATCGACGAGAGGGAAGATGCTGCGGCTCACCGAGATGCGTGGCTCTCGCGCGTGACCAGCCTCGCGCCATGCCCGGTGGAACGCCTCGATCTGCTCGGCCTGCTGCACGTGCAGCGGCTGGCCGCTCTCATCGAACTTCAACGTCGAGGTCTGCATGTTCATGCCCAGCCGCGCGGCCCATTCCGCGGTCGCGTTGGTGGCGGATCCCCACCAGATCCGGTCGCGCAGCCCGGATGAGTGCGGCTCCAGGCGCAGCAGGCCGGGCGGATTGGGGAACATCGGCCTAGGATTCGGCTGGGCGAAGCCCTCGCCGGCGAGGAGCTGCAGGAGGACCTCGGCGTGCCGGCGCGCCATGGCGCCGTCGTCCTCTCCGTCGCGCGGCACGTAGCCGAAGTAGCGGTAGCCGTCGATCACCTGTTCCGGCGACCCGCGGCTGATCCCCAGCTGCAGGCGCCCGCCCGCGATCAGGTCGGCCGCTCCCGCATCCTCGACCATGTAGAGCGGATTCTCGTAGCGCATGTCGATGACCGCCGTCCCGATCTCGATCCGACCCGTGCGTGCCCCCACGGCGGCCAGCAGCGGAAACGGCGAGGCCAGCTGCTGCGCGAAGTGGTGGACGCGGAAGTAGGCGCCGTCCGCGCCGAGCTCCTCCGCGGCCACGGCCAGCTCGATCGACTGCAGCAGCGCGTCGGACGCCGATCGGACCTGCGATTGCGGCGAGGGCGACCAGTGGCCGAAGGAGAGAAACCCGATGCGCTTCACGCCGCACGATTCTAGCGATGCACCGGGCGGACCCCGGCTTCCACGCGATCCGTCGGATCAGCCGTCCGGCCGGAGCGCGAAGAGCTCGCGCTCGCCCTCGATCCCGCGCAGCCGATGCATCCCTCGCGACTCGAAGGCGAGGTGCGTCCCGGCCAGCAGCTCGCGGGTGACGCCGGTCACCAGCACTTCGCCCGGCCGTGCGACGTCCATGACCCGCGAGGCGACGTGCACGGCGACGCCGCGAACGTCGTCCGGCACCATCTCCACCTCGCCGGTGTGCAGGCCGGCGCGGATCTCCAGCTCCAGGGTCCGGACCCGACGAACGATGGCCGCGGCGCACTCCACCGCCCGCGCCGCGCCGTCGAATAGCGCCACCAACCCGTCGCCGGTCTCCTTGACCTGGCGGCCGCGGAACCGGTCGAGCTCGAACTGGACCAGCTCGTTGTGCTGGGCCAGCCGGTCGCGCCACTCCGCATCGCCCATCCGCCCCAGGTGACCGGTCGAGTCGACGATGTCGGTGAACATCACGGTCGCCAGGACCCGGTCCGGGCCACTGATGACGGGGCGCGCGTACGACCGAGCGCCGCGAAAGTCCACCGAGATCCACGGCTCGTCGCCGACGACCCAGGCGTCGTGCCCGGGCGGGATCTCGAACATGTCGCCCGGCCCGATCTCACCCTCGGTTCCGTCCTCCATCTGCACGTGCAGCGTGCCCGAGACCGTGTAGCCCAGGTGGTGGTACATGCACCGCTCCGTGCCGGCGATCGGCCGCACGTGGGTCCGCCACCGCCAGCCGGGATGCATGACCATCCGCCCGATGACGAAGTCGTCCATCTCGAAGATCTCGGTCTGGCCGAGCTCGAACGGACGCACTTCATCGGGCTGATCGAGGGGCTTGCGGTGCAGACGCGCCACGCGCTGACCTCCGCTCGGTTTGGCGGCTAGGCCGGCCCATTCTGCGGGTCACCCTCCTGCCGGACAAGCCCTAGACTCGGGGCCGTGAGGATCGCCCACGTCCGGGAGCGGAACGCGCCGGCCGGCGCCGCCTGGCGGCTGGCCGCCGCCGTCGATTCGCACGGCACGCGGTGGTTGGACCTGGAGGCCGCGCGCCGTAGGCTGATCGAGGCCGATCCGGCCCTGCCGCACAACTCCGCCCGGTTCCGGCAGCCGATCACCACCCTGGACGCCCACCTGGCGGCCGGCCACCGGGTGGCGGCGCTGTCCGAGCTGCTGCGCGCCGAGCCCGTTGAGCAGATGGACGCGGGCGACCTGGCCTTCGGGCCCCCCGTCCTGCGGCCGCCGAGCCTGCGCGACTTCTATGCCTTCGAGGGCCACGTTCGCACGATGTGGGAGCGTCGCGGCGGCACCGTGCCGGAGGCGTGGTATCGCCTGCCGATCTTCTACTTCAGCAACGTCAGCGAGATTCGCGGCCCCGGCGACCCGGTCTGGCGGCCGGCCGCCTCGCAGGAGCTCGACTACGAGCTGGAGGTCGCCGCCCTGATCGACACGCCGGTCCAGGACCTGGCGGCAGAACGGGGAGAGGAGGCCATCGGCGCCTACATGATCATGAACGACTGGAGCGCCCGCGACCTGCAGCGCGAGGAGACGACGGTGCGCCTGGGACCGGCCAAGGGCAAGGACTTCGCCACCTCCATCGGCCCATGGCTGGTCACGCCCGACGAGCTGGCCGATGCCCGCGCCGCGACCGGCTACGACCTGCTCATGAGCGCCTCGGTCAACGGCGAGGAGCTCAGCCGTGGCTCGTGGTCGAGCGCGCAGTTCGGCTTCGGCGCCATGGTGGCGCGGGCCTCGGCCGATGTTCGGCTGCGCCCCGGCGACCTGCTGGGCTCGGGCACGGTCGGCGGCGGGTGCCTCCTCGAGATCAAGGACGAGAAGCTGAAGCGCTGGCTGGAGCCGGGCGACGCGGTGACCCTCGCCGTCGAGCGGCTGGGCGAGCTGAGCAATCCGGTCGTCGAGCGGCCGGTGAGCCGATGACCGCGCCACGCGACGACCTGCTGCTGCGGCTCGGTCGCGTCGAGCGCAGGCTGGCGGAGCATGCGGCCCAGCCGGTGCCATCGGGCCTGACCGATCCGGACCCGGACGGCACGGAGCGCTGGGAGGCCGGGCAGGTGTGGGCCCACATCGCCGAGTTCCCGGCCTACTGGCTCGGGCAGCTGCGCGGCGTGCTGGAGGGGCGGGCCGGTGGGGCGGCGGAGCCGGTGCCGTTCGGACGAACCCGGACCGACCCGGGACGGATCGCCGCCATCGAGCGCGAGCGGCACACCGCCCCGGCAGAGCTGCTGCGGCGCGTCACCGCCGACCTCGCGGCGGTGAGGGCAGCGGTCGAGGGCCTGGGCGACGCGGACCTGGCCACGCGCGGCGAGCACCCGACCCTGGGCGAGATGCCGGTGCGGCGCATCGTGGAGCGCTTCATCGTGGCGCACCTGGAGGAGCACGCCGCCCAGCTCGACGGCCTGGAGCTCGTCACGCTCGACGAGATCCGAGCCGCCGCGGAGCGGATCCGGGGAGCGGCGGTGCGGACGCCGCTGCTGCGGTGGGACGAGCGCACCTGGCTGAAGCCGGAGAGCCTGCAGCCGGTCGGCGCCTTCAAGATGCGCGGCGCCTACAACGCCATCGCCAGCCTCACCGACGAGGAGCGGGCGCGGGGGGTGGTGACCTACTCGTCCGGCAACCACGCGCAGGCCGTGGCGCGCGCCGCGCGGCTGCTCGGGGCGAAGGCGACCATCGTCATGCCCGAGGCCGCCCCGCGCATCAAGGTCGAGGGCGTGCGCCGCGATGGGGCCGAGATCGAGTTCACCGGCCCCGGCTCGGAGGAGCGGCACCGGATCGCGCTGGACCTGGTCGAGCGGCGCGGCTACGTGATGATCGAGCCGTACGACGACCGCCGGATCATCGCCGGGCAGGGCACCGCCGGGCTGGAGATCGCGGAGGACCTGCCCGACGTGACCAGCGTCCTCATCCCGGTCAGCGGCGGCGGCCTGTCGGCCGGCATCGCCGCGGGCGTGAAGGGTCTCGCGTCGAACGCCAGGATCATCGGCGTCGAGCCCGAGCTGGCCGCCGACGCGCGCGAGTCGCTGGCCGCCGGCGAGGTGGTGGCCTGGGATGCCAGCCTGACCACCCGGACCGAGGCGGACGGCCTGCGCGTCGAGCACCTGGGCCGCCTGCCGTTTATCCACCTGCGCCGCTACATGGACGAGATCGTGACCGTCAGCGAGGAGCAGATGCAGGAGGCCATCCGGCGCCTGGCAACCGGGGCGCGCCTGGTGGCGGAGCCGTCCGGCGCGGCGGCCATGGCGGCGCACCTGTCCGACGCCGCGCCGCAACCGGACAGGGACGACCGCCGGGTGGTCGTGATCTCCGGCGGCAACATCGACCCGTCCCGCCTCGCCGAGATCCTCAGCGCGGGGTAGAGCCCTCGAGGAGCGCCCCGCGCAGGCCGCCGAGGAAGGCGACCGCATTGGCGCCGATGGCGTCCACGGCGTAGCCGCCCTCCTGCAGCGCCACCACCGGCTGCCGCAGGCCGCCCACCATCCGCCCGATTGCCTCGTAGTCCGGCGTGCGCAGGGCCAGGTCGCCGATGGGGTCGCGCTCGAATGTGTCGAAGCCCAGCGACACGATGAGCGGCGCGTCCGGCGCGAACGCCTCGACCGCGCGCAGCGCGTC
>JAPSGM010000140.1 GCA_031177555.1 Chloroflexota bacterium | reverse complement strand
GGCGGCAAGCTGCGCAGCAGCTCGCCCTGGGCCAGGACGAGGGTGGTGGCGGACAGGACCAGGAGCACGGCGAGTGTGACCGGGATCGCGACGCGCCACCGCGCGCGCCGAAGAGCGCGTCTCATGAAGGGTCTCCTGCCTGAACGGTATGCGATCAGCCTACGCCGGCGTGGCCTGGTGTACCGGGCCAGACGGCGAGTATGGTGCGAATCAGCTTCGCAGCGCCTGGTGGAGAACGAGCACGCCGGACACGCCCTTCAGCTCCACCGGTCCGATCTCGCGGAACGCCACGCCAGCCACGCCACGCGACGCGTCGAGAACGTCCTGGCTGACCAGCACCTCGCCGGGGCGGGCGTACTCGCCGATCCGGGCCGCCACGTTGACCGTCTGCCCGAAGTAGTCGCCCTGCTGGAAGACGACCTGGCCGGCATGCAGGCCGATGTGCGCCGGCGGCAGGCCCCCTCTCCGCACTGCATCGAGCATCGAGAGGCCGCCGAGGACGCTGTCCCGGGCGTCGCGGAAGTGGACCATCACGCCGTCGCCCAGCCACTTCACCGGACGGCCGTTGTGCTTCTGCACGGTCCGCTGGACGAGGCGGGCCAGACTCTCGGCCAGCGCAGCCGCAGCCGCGTCGCCCTGCTCATGGGTCAGCCGCGTGTAGCCGCTGATGTCCATGAAGCACATCGCGGGGAGACGCTCCTCGCGCGTGTGCAGGCCGGCGCGCGCCAGCGCCCCCGCGACCCCGGCCACGATGTTCGCCCCCCACGCGAGTCGCTGCTGCGCGTGGTAGATCGCCATGACGGCGGCGTCCGATGCGGCCGAAAGCCGCGGCGACGTTTCGCGCGCGAACTCTGCGATATCGGCCTCGGTCTTGCCCTCGGCGAGGAAGCGGTCCTGGATGTCGGTCCGCCACCAATCGGCCTCCGTCTCGGCGGCTCGTCTCAGGGTCTCGCCATACGCACGGACGGTGCGCTCGACCATGACCGGGCGGATGCCCGCCTGGAGCATCAGCTCCATGAAGGGCACGACAGCCAGCTCATCCTCTCGCATCTGCTGGCTGCCGTCGGGAGCCGTGCCGCCCATCACCTCGCGGATGGCGCCGAGCAGTTCCATCGGGATCGCGGACTCGGCCGCGACTTCGGCGAAGGTGCGGTCAGCGAGGGGCGCAAAGACCTCGTATCCAGCGGCTCCGATGAAGTCAAGCGAGAGTTTGCCGCCCCGCACGGTATCCGCAAGCGCATCCATCGGGATGCCGGACTCGTCGAGCGACTGCAGCAGGAGGATGGTGCGGATGCCGTGCGGCGTGACCTGGCCCTGGGCGTCAGGCTCGACCAGGCCGAGGTCGATCAGGCGATCCAGGTACGCCGGCGTCACACCGGCGCTGCGGGCAGCCTCATCCCGGCTGTAAGCCTCCACGGCAGCAAGAGTAGCGCTGCAGCCACCTCCCACAAAGCGCCGAGACAGATCGCGCCGCCAGTCAACGGTCGATGCGGTGGATCCGATGCCACTCCCGGTGGTCGTGGATCCGCTCGAGGTCGTCGGTGGAGAACGGCCAGTCCGGGGGCCATCGCCGGCAGCTGCGGCGAGGCCAATCAGGACCTCTGCCACGCACACTCTTGGCCTGTGGGGCAGCGACAATGCGTGTGATGCGAGCTGCCAGAGGCCCCAAGGACGAAACCATCGCGATTGATCGGTTTCTGCAGGACGAAGGGTTCACCGGTTTGAACGCCGTCGTGGCTCGACGGGCCCTGGAAGGCGCTGGATTGACGCGGCCCGGCAAGATCGGAATGAGCTCGCAGAAGCTGGAGCGTGCCCGGCTGGTCCTCCGCACCGAGTTGCTCCGGATCTGCGATCGACCCGAGTGCTCATCCGCAATGCCCGGCGACGCTCGGCGGGTCGTCGAGGTATCACGCCCTGCATGCGACATATGCGGCGGAAGCAACAACCAGGGCGCCGTCCGCCGGATGGTGCGGGCATGCCATGCCGCTGGCGTCGACCGGGTGCTCATCGTCGGCGGCACGCCACGGCTTCACGAGGCGTTGCGTGGCCTCCTGAGAGACGCAGTCGCGGTGCGGTTCGTGAGCGGCCTCGAGAAGCTTCCCAGCCTGCGCGATGCGTTGATGGACTGCGCCTGGGCGAGCCTGGTTGTGATCTGGGCGCCGACCCCCTTGCCACACAAGGTTTCCGCGCTCTACGGCCCGGACGTATGTGACACGGACCGGGTAACCGTTCATCGGCGTGGGGTGGAGGCACTCGCGCAGGCGGTGGCCGACCACCTTGAGCGCACGCCAGGCAACCGCGTCACCAGCCGATAGAGACTGATTCCGCGGCCCGGTCCCGACACCGGCATGGGAGATCCGGTTGTCGACGATCCACCGGTTCAAGGGCCTGGAGTCGCCGGTGTTGATCCTGGCCGAGATCGATTCGCGGGTGCCTGAAGCGCAGCTGGCGGGCCTGCTCTACGTGGGCGCCACCCGGGCGCGGGCACACCTCGTGATCATCGGGTCAGACGGCCTAGTTGACCGATTCCACCCGGGATAGGACGTCCTCTGCGTCCGCCTGCGCGGAATCGAAGCCGGGACCGCCGTCGACCTCGTCCTGGCCAAGGTCGTACACGTCGATGAAGTCGTCTCCACGACCGGCCTGCACCGTGTCGGGCCAGGAGCCGGCGATGATGTCGTCCGCCCCGTCGCCCCCGACGATGACATCGGCCTTGTTCCCACCTCGCAGCCAGTCTCGTCCGCCGCGGCCACGAAGCTCGTCGAATCCGCCGTCTCCGTACAACGAGTCACCCCGGCGGGTGCCGACCAGCCGATCGTCGCCCTGCCCTCCCGAAGCCCACAGGTAGCCCCAGCGAGGCGGCAGCCACCGATCGCCGGTGCCCGCCCCGCCGGTGGCGCGAACCGTATCGTCGCCGTCAGCGGCGAAGACGAACACCTGGGCCAGGCGCGACCCCGTCAGGTCGACGTCGCCATCACCGTTGATGTTCACGCCTCGCTCGCCGATGGTGACCGCCTCCCCTCCAGGCCGGCCCATGATCCAGATGTCGACAAGGGTCCCCAGGTCGACTTCGATCTCGCTGCGCCCGGACGCCTCCCGGGTCCGGCCTGGCTCGAACCGCCCGATCTGCTGGTCGAACTGGAGCCGGCTGTTGCCCGGGTCATCCTCGGTGATCCGGATGCGGTCTGTGTTCTGGACGGTGGCGCGACCGCATCGGCCCTTGTTCTGGTAGTTGCTCAGGTCGGCGTACTCGATGTGCCCGTCCACGACCATCAGCCGGACCTGGTGGTTCGGCTCGAGGTTGAGGGTCACGACGCCGCTGGCGTATGTGCATCGGGTAGCGCCCCACGCTGGTGCCGGACCGAAGGCGAGCACGCCCGCCATGAGCGTGGCGAAGGCCAGGAGCCGGAAGGGCCGCCCGATACGGCGCGTCATGTCACCCGCAGATGCAAGTGGCGGGCCTCCGTGCGAGGCGGTCTCAACCGAGCCGCCCGAGCCTAGAGGCCGAAGCGCATGAGGATCATGCAGGTGAAGATCACGAAGAAGCCCAGCAGCTCCAGGACGGTGACCTGCTTGGCGCGGGTCAGTGCCGTCTCCATTTTGGGGGTCGGCGTGCCGTCGAGCGTCAGCGGCGCCGCATTCAGGCGATCGACCGCCGGCAGGATCACGAAGCGGCCCCACAGGTAGACGACCACGATCATCACCAGCGCCACGAGCCAGGTCACGCCGTAGGCCGTGGTGAAGACTTCGGCAACGGAGTCGATCGGTCCCAGGAGAGTGCCGCGGATGATGCCCAGGATCGCGATGATCGGGACGATGACGTCGATGATCGGCTTTGCGCGATCGCCGAGCGCAGCGGCGATCTCGCGCTGGGTGGGGATCGACAGCCGGCTGACGGCGGGAATGAAGAAGATCGCCAGCGCGAGCGAGTAGCCGAACCAGACGATGCCCAGGAGAACGTGCAGCCACTGCACAGCGACCGTGATCGGATCCACGCGCGAAGGGTATCTGCGACGTCAAGCGACCGGCAATTTCACCGCCGATCAGGCCTTTACGTCGCCATGGCAACCATCGGTTCCGAAGTGGGCGCCCCGGGTGATCAGGCCGAGTCCCGCCTGGCAGCCACCGTGAACCGCGAGACGCCCATCAGCGCAAGCGCCACGAGCAGCACGCCCAGCGCCGACCACGCTCCGCGGCCGTCCGTGGCCAGGGCGGTGTCGGACAGAGTGCCGGTGACGGTGAGGATGGCCGAGTCACCGCACTCGGTGGCGGGGATGAAGCCCCATACCGTCCAGGTGCCCTGGGTATCGGCCCCCATGGTGATCGTCGCGCTGAACGAGCTGCGGTCGGGCGGGACGGTGTAGACCGGCTCGCTGTCCTCGGGCGGGGGGACGTCCTCGCCCGGGACCAGGTGGACCTCAGCGTCTGCCCCGAAATTGCCCGATACCACGAACTGTCCGCCGGCTGCGATCGTGCCCGGCTCGATGGTGATCTGGCATCCGCCTCCTGCACGCGCCGTCCCCACGAGCAGCAATGCCATCAACAGGCCGATGATCCCCGCCAGCACGACCGCCAGACGGCGATGCGGCAAGGTGTTGGCGAACCAGGTGCCCACAGCAGGTCCTCCCCATGCAGACGTATCGGGCGCCGTGCCCGGGCGCCTCGCGTCGACCTTCACCGTACTCCTGCCGATGGCGGGCGAGAACCCCTACGTTCGGCTCAGCAGGCAGCGATCGAAGCCGATGCTCGTCCGGCACGTCGGAGGCCCTGCAATGACCATGGATCACGATTTCGAGCGCGCGGTGCGGGGCTGGATCGCGGAGGGGCCGGAACAGGTGCCCGATCCAACGCTGGACCTGGCGCTCCGCGAGATCGCCGGTACGCCTCAGCGCAGCGCCTTGCCGGCGATGCGGGCGTTCCCGATGCTTCGCAGCGTCCTGTCAGTGGCGGCCGCGGCGGTCGTGGTCGTCGTCGCGGCGATCCTGGCGATAAGCATCCTTCCCGGAAACAACGTCGGGCCACCGGCGCCGCGCCCCACGCCCACCGTCACGCCCGCTCCGACACCCACGCCGTCGCCCATTCCCAGCCCCAGGCCACCTGCGGAGACCCGCGTCTCCGGCAGGTTCGCGGGGGTGTTCGGCTCGGTCGTGATCGAGGCAGCCGGGGTCGGATCGAGCGTGTCGGGGTCCATGGAGGTGACGGTCGCGGCCAGGCGCCAGTACACCGTCGACCTCAGATGCTCCCGCTCCGAGCCCGATGGCGTGCTCCTGATCGGCGGCCCGGTCACGGAGTAGACGGATCGCGCGGCCTCCGTTGACGACCGGGTCGCGATCGCGCTGCGGTCCGGGGACCCACCGATGTCGATCTTCTGGTTCGAGGGCCGGCGGCGGCCCGGCAACTGCGCCGCGTTCGTCGAACGCATCCCCGATCTCGCCGAGTTCCTGGAGCCGATCGATGGGGACGTCGAGATTTCCCCCGTCGACCGCAGACGGCT
>JAPSGM010000335.1 GCA_031177555.1 Chloroflexota bacterium | reverse complement strand
TGCCGGCGCCAGCGATGTCCGACACCGAACGGCGCCAGCAATTCGAGCGCGAGGGCAGCTGGGCCGATTGGATCCGGAATGACGCGGGCGACGTCAGTGACTGGCATCACCATGCTGACAACGACACATATGTCTACGTGAGCCGCGGGTCAGTGACAATCGAATTCGGCCCGGGAAGAAGCGAGAAAGTCGTGGCGGGAGCCGGTGACTTCTTCATCGTCCCGGCCCAAACGATCCATCGCGAAATTACCAGCGAGGATGCCGACCTCGAGGCGTTCATCATCCGTGTCGGCGGGGAGCCGGAGCACGTCAGCGCGGGCGATCCGAAAGCTGGCTAATGGCCGGACCTGGCCGCAACAGACTTCGTGCGATGGCTGGCCGATGAATATCGGGCGATGGCCGAGGCGAACGTCACCGCCGCGGATCGCAGGGAGGCCGCCTAGACCTGCTCCATTCGGACGATAGGCTCTTGGAGCTTCACCCCGGTCGCGTGAACAGGACAATAACCGTTCGGGTTCTTGGCGAGGTACTGCTGGTGGTAGTCCTCGGCGAAGTAAAACTCGGGCGCCGGCCGGATCTCGGTGGTGATCTCCCCGTAGCCGGCCTTCGACAGCTCGGCCTGGAACATGTCGCGCGAGGCGCGCGCCGCCTCCGCCTGCGCATCGGAGTGGGTGAAGATGGCCGAGCGGTACTGGGTGCCGACGTCGTTGCCCTGGCGGAAGCCCTGGGTCGGATCGTGCGCCTCCCAGAACAGCTTGAGGAGCTGCTCGTAGGTGATGCGGGCTGGGTCGTACACGACCCGCACCGCCTCGGCGTGCCCGGTGCGGCCGGAGCAGACCTCCTTGTAGGTCGGGTTCGACGTCGTGCCGCCCTGGTAGCCGACGGCGGTGACGATGACGCCGGGCTGCTCCCAGAACAGCTTCTCCTCGCCCCAGAAGCAGCCGAGGGCGAAGTCGGCGATCTCGCTGCCGGCGGGGTAGGGACCCTTCAGTGGCTGGCCGTTGAGAAGGTGGCGCTCCGCGGTCGGGATGGGCTCGGGCCGTCCGGGAAGCACGTCGGCCGGCTCGGGCATGCTGGACTTGCGTCCGAAGGAGAACATGCGCACCAGTCTATCGGCCATCATCGGTCCTGCATATGGCTGAACCCGAGGAGGCCGATCTCGCCGCCACCGAGGTGCGCCTGGTCGAGCTGATCTTCCCGCACCAGACCAACCACATCGGGACGCTGTTCGGCGGGAACGCGCTGGCGCTGATGGACAAGGCGGCCTTCCTGTCGGCGACGCGGTTCGCGCGCCGCTCGATGGTGACCGTGGCCAGCGATCGCGTGGAGTTCAAGGTGCCGGTCCGTGCCGGCCAGATGGTGGAGCTGGTGGCGCGTGTCTCCAGGGTCGGGCGCACCTCGGTCACGGTGGGCGTGGAGATGTACGCGGAGGAGCTGCTCTCCCGCCACCGGGTGCTGGCGACCCACGGGAGCTTCGTGTTCGTGGCGATCGACGATGCCGGCCTTCCCATGCCGGTCCGTGACGAAGGCCGGGGCGCGGGCGCTACGCTTGCCCGATGACGTCCGAAGGCGACGCCCTGGCCGCGGTCATGCGTCGCGTGCGGGCCGTCCGCGACTACACCGATGCCGATGTCCCCGACGAGGCGCTGGACGAGATCCTGTCGGTCGCGCGCTGGACCGGATCGGCCCAGAACCGGCAGCCGTGGCGCTTCGTGGTGGTGCGCTCGCGTGAGACGCTGGAGGCCCTGGCCGGGCTCGCCCCCACGGCCCGGCACATCGGACGCGCGCCGGTGGCCATAGCCATCGTGATGCCGGGCGAGCGGGCGGTGCTTGACGCGTTCGACGAGGGCCGCGTCACCGAGCGGATCCTGGTCGCCGCCACCGCTCTGAGCCTGGCCTCCGGCATGGGCTGGGTGCCGCAGGAGGCGCGGGCGGAGG
Organism: Chloroflexota bacterium; assembly: GCA_031177555.1. Lineage (GTDB taxonomy): Bacteria > Chloroflexota > Limnocylindria > QHBO01 > QHBO01 > JAPSGM01. The sequence continues at coordinate 281 of JAPSGM010000335.1, read as the reverse complement.
CCTCCCGGCTGCTGGGGCTGCCGGAGGGCCACCTGCTGCGGACGGTGGTGGCCATCGGGCATGCCAGTCACGCCGCCGCGGCGCCACGATCTCGCCCCGGGACCGCCCGCCTGCCGCTCGACGAGCTGGTTCACCGCGAGCGATGGCGCGGGCCATGAGGCAGCTGCCGCGCCTGCTGCGACCGCGCCGGACGCCTACTTCGACGACCTGACCGATGCCTCCGAGCGCATCTGGACGTGCTCCGGAGGCGCGGCTGGCTCTGAGGCGACTGAACGCGCCGC
>JAPSGM010000334.1 GCA_031177555.1 Chloroflexota bacterium | reverse complement strand
CTTGCGAGAGTCATCGGCGAAGGAGGACCAATGATCGACAACGTCCGCGACGATCTGTCTCGCAAGGCCGATAGCGCCCGCAGCGAGCTCGGCGACCTGGTCTGGCTGATCAGAATGGCGGTCATCGGCGCGGTGGCCGGCGCGCTCTATACCGAGCTGCGCAAGCCGCCGGAGCAGCGCACTTGGAACGGGAGACTGCTCGGCGTCGTTCCCTACGACTTCCGGCTGCCATCGCTCGAGCAGCTCCGCGCCGCCTACTGGAACCCGCGTTCCCCGAAGATCTTCACTGCGCGGCCGCTCGGCGTCGGCTGGGCGGTCAACATTCCCACCCTCCTTCGCCGGCTCGGCGTTCGCTCGACCATCACCAAGGGCCGCTGACCGGGCGTGCGCTAGCATCGGGCCACATGGACTGGTTCCCGATTCTCCTCGTCACGCACATCGCGCTGGCCGTTTCGCTACTCCTGCCGAGCGTGCTGCTGCCGTTCATGCTGCGCCGAAGCCATGGAGCGCCGGATGCGGTCACGCGGGCGCTGATGGCCATGCAGGGCACGGGGACGCTGATCATCGGCGCCGGGCTTGCGCTCACCGGGGGCGCGATGCTCTGGATCCTCGGGCCCGAGCTGCTCACCCAGCCGTGGCTCGTGGTGGCACTGACCCTGTACGTTGTGAACCTGGTGGTGGCAGCCGTCATCAGCCGACCGAACCTGCGACGCCTCATCGGGCTGCGCGCCGAGGACGACGCCGAGGGATGGCGGCGCCGCGCGAAACGGCAGCGCTACGTGGCGTACGGGATGGCGGGCGTGATCGGCGTCATCGGCTTCCTGATGAGCACGAAGCCGGACCTGTGGTGAGTCGCTAGAAGCGCGGCAGCGGCAGCGGGCGTCCCATGACGAAGAAGATGCCCGCGACGATCAGGAACATCGCGATCGCGAAGAAGAGCAACCAGCGCAGGACTTCCATGCTCGGACTCCGATTCGGGTGACGTGGGTCGGCAGCAGACTCTCCCCCATCGGTTGGCCGATTCTATCGGTCCCGTCCAGCCCGCCGCGCAGATTCGGGGACCGCTTTAGAATTCGCAGCGTGACGCTTCGCCTGCATGATGCCCGCCGCGGCGGGCTGCATCCCTTTGCGCCGATCGGCGATCGTCAGCGGATCGGCCTCTACGTGTGCGGCGTGACGCCCTATGACACCGGTCACCTCGGCCATGCGTTCACGTACGTGAGCTTCGACGTGCTGCATCGGTACCTCGAGTATCTCGGCCACGACGTCGTGTACGTCCAGAACCTGACCGACGTCGACGACGACATGCTGCGCAAGGCGCGGGAGAGCGGCGAGGACTACCTGGCGCTCGGCAACCGCTGGGCGACGACCTTCCTGACCGAGATGGCATCGCTGAACTGGCTGCCGCCCGACCACTATCCGCGGGCCACCCAGCACATCCCGCAGATGATCTCGCTCATCGAGCGGTTGATGGCGAACGGCCTCGCCTATGCCGCCGAGGGCAGTGTCTTCTACGACGTCTCGGCTGACCCTTCCTACGGCCAGCTCAGCAAGCTGTCGCGCGACGAGATGCTGCCGATCGCCAACGAGCGCGGCAACATCCCGGACATGCCGGGCAAGACCGACCCGCTCGACTTCGTGCTCTGGCAGACGTCGCGCCCGGATGAGCCATCGTGGCAGTCACCATGGGGGCCGGGCCGCCCGGGCTGGCACATCGAGTGCTCGGCCATGTCGATGGCCTACCTCGGCACCCGGTTCGAGATCCACGGCGGCGGCCGTGACCTGCTCTTCCCGCACCACGAGTCGGAGCTCGCGCAATCCGAGGGCGCCACAGGCGATCGGCCGTACGTCGAGTGGTGGACGCACGCCGGCATGCTCCACTTCGACGGCGACAAGATGAGCAAGTCGCTCGGCAACCTGGTGCTCGTGCGCGACCTGCTGCGCAGCTACCCCGCCGACGCGATCCGCCACTACCTCGTCTCACACCACTATCGATCCGAAGTGCATTTCAGCGGAGCCGATCTGAACGCCTCCGCGGCCGCCGCCGTGCTGCTGCGCCGGGCGAGCCTGCGTGCCGAGGAGCTCTCCCCCACCGATCCGGCGCTGGCCGATGCCGCGGAGCTCTCGCCGCTGGTCGCAGGGCATCGCGAACGGTTCCTGGCCGCCATGGACGACGACCTGGACACGCCGACGGCCATCCGAGAGCTGGAGGCGCTCGCC
>JAPSGM010000139.1 GCA_031177555.1 Chloroflexota bacterium | reverse complement strand
GAGTACGACCGCCGCCGCCGGCTCATGACGCGGCGGCTCAACACCATGGGGCTGCTGTGCTTCGAGCCGAAGGGCGCGTTCTACTGCTTCCCGAACGTGACCGACGTGACCGGGATGGATGACGAGAACTTCGCCCAGGAGCTGCTGCGCGAGGAGAAGGTGGCCGTGGTGCCGGGCAGCGCCTTCGGCCCCTCCGGCGCCGGGCACGTCCGGATGTGCTACGCCACCGCCTACGAGGAGATCGTGGAGGCCATGGACCGCATGGAGCGCTTCGTGGCGAGCCGGCGCGGGTGACCGCGCCGGAGCATGCCGAGGCGTTCTCGGACACAGCCGACGCCTACGAGGCCACCATGGCCCCGGCCCTGCGACCCGTGGCTGAGGAGGTGGTGCGCCGCGCGGCCCTGCGACCGTCAGAGATCATCCTCGACGCCGGGACCGGCACCGGCAACGCCCTGGTCCTTGCCGCCGGCGAGGGTCGGCGGTTGATCGGCGTCGACGTCGCGCCCGGCATGCTGGAGCTGGCACGCGCCAAGGCCCCGGAGGCACGGCTGATCGAGGCCGACTTCGCCGCTGTCCCCCTGTCCGACGCATCGGTCGACGTGGTGATCGCCGTCCACGCGCTCCTCTTCGCGGATGATCCCGTTGCCGCCCTGGTCGAATGGCGCCGCCTGGTCGCCGTCGGTGGGCGCCTCTCGATCTCCGTTCCGGGTCCAGGCGAGGTGGTTCCGAACGCAATCCTGGGACCCGTCTTCGACCGCTACGGCGTTCCCTGGGACCTTGACTACCCTCGACGTGAGACGCTCGCCGCCTGGGCGGCGCGGGCCAGTTGGGCCGATATCGAGGTCGACGCCAACCCGACGATGTTCATCCCGCTCCGGGACGGAGAGCACTTCCGCACCTGGCTGCGCGTCCGCGGGCGAGGGCGCGCCACCGCCGACTGGAGCGCGGAGCGGCGCGATCGGTTCGCGACCGAGCTGATGGAAGCCTCGCCGCGCGGGCCGGACGGCGGCTATCGCCTGCCGTTCGGGGCGCTCTTCCTGACCGCACGCCGCAGCTGAGCGCGGATCGCCGATCGATTCGGCGCACCGCGGTTCGGTCAGTCAACGGCTGGCGGTAACTCCGGAGACATCGCGCGATCGGTCCTCAAATCGGCCGATTCGGCGCGGTTTTTGCCAGCCACTGGCTGATCTCACGCCGTTGCGGGCCATCGTCGGAGATACCGCCAGTCGCTGGCGAGCGAGCGGCCAGAGGACAGGCCAGTCAGCGACTGGCAGCAGCACACCCACCGCGCCCACCGCCCTGCCCGCCGAGACGCGCTTCAGGCGGTGACGTGGCCGGCGCGCTCCACGCAGGCACGCGCGAACGGCAGGAGCGCCCCGAGCGCGTGCTGCTCGCTGCCCCCGGTGTTGGCCGTCAGCTCGACCTTGGGCTGCTCGGCAATCAGGCGCCAGATGGCGCGCACCTCGCCGGAGTCCTCGTTGATCTGCGCATCGGTCTGCAGCCGCACGCCGCGCACGGATCCCCAGCGGTAGACCTCGCCGCGCAGCAGCCACTCACCCTCCGGGTCGGATCCGGCCGGACCGTAGGAAAACTCGATCAGCCCGATGTCCGTGGCGACCAGGATGCGCAGCCGCCCGTTCTCGTTGTTGATGGTCACGTGGGTGGCGATCTCGGTGGCACCCAGCTCGCCGAGCTGGCGCTGCAGCAGGCCACGCGCCCGGCCGATGTTCTCCCACTCGCCGATCTTCATGGCGCGCAGCGTAGCAGCGGCCTTCAGGCGCCGCGAGCCGCCGCGGCGCGCCGGGGACGGCACGCCAGCGGCAGGCGACCCACCGTCAGCATCGGCCCGGGCGACGGCGTCGGTACAATCGCGCCATGGCAGTGGCGACCAGGTACGAGACCGTCATCGGCATCGAGGTCCACGCCCAGCTGAAGACGGCCTCCAAGATGTTCTGCGCCTGCCCCACCGCGCCCGAGCCGGGCAGGCCGGACGAGCCGAACACGCGGGTCTGTCCCGTCTGCCTGGGCATGCCCGGCACCCTGCCGGTGATCAACCGCCGCGCCGTGGAGCTGGTGATGCTGACGGGCCTGGCGCTGGAGTGCCACGTCGAGACCGAGGCGGTGCGCTTCGAGCGCAAGAATTACTTCTACCCGGACCTGCCGAAGGGCTACCAGATCAGCCAGTACGCGCTGCCGCTGTGCTCGAACGGGCGGTTGCTGGTGCCGGTCTCGAGCAAGGACGCCGAGGTCAGCATCGGCATCACCCGGGCCCACCTGGAGGAGGACACCGCCCGGCTGCAGCACGGTGGTCGCGGGCACACGCTGGTCGACTTCAACCGAGCCGGCGTCCCCCTGATGGAGATCGTGACCGAGCCCGATGTCCGATCGCCGGCCCAGGCTCGCGCCTATGGCGAGACGCTGCGCGACATCCTGCGCCACATCGGCGCGTCCGATGGCGACATGGAGACCGGCTCCCTGCGGATCGAGGGCAACGTCAGCCTGCGACCGATGGGCTCCGAGCGCTTCGGCACCAAGGTCGAGGTCAAGAACCTCAACAGCTTCCGCTCGCTGGAGCGCGCGATGGAGTACGAGGTTGCCCGCCATGCCGAGGCGCTCGAGACGGGGGAGCCGCTGGTCCAGGAGACGCGCGGCTGGGACGAGATCGCCGGGCGCACCGTGTCACAGCGCTCGAAGGAAGAGGCGAACGACTACCGCTACTTCCCGGAGCCCGATCTGCCCCCGCTGCGCCCCTCCGCGGAGTGGGTCGCGCGGCTCCGCGCGGTCCTGCCCGAGCTGCCGGCGACGCGGCGCGCCCGCTACGTCGAGGAGCTGGGGCTCTCGGCCTACGACGCCGGCGTGCTCACCGCGGACGTGGCGCTGGCCGACTACTTCGACCGGGTGGTGGCGGCGGGCCTGGGCGCCAAGGCCGCCGCCAACTGGGTCACCGGCGAGTTCAGCCGGCTCCTGAACCAGCACGCCGCCGAGGGGCTGCGCGCCTCCGGCGTGGCCCTGCCCCCGGAGGGCCTGGCCGAGCTGATCGGCGAGGTGGAGGCGGGCCGCGTGTCGGCCACCAACGCCAAGGCGGTGCTGGCCGCCACGTTCGTCAGCGGCGAGTCGCCGCGGTCGGTGATCGAGCGCGAGGGCCTCGGCCAGGTCAGCGACACGGGGCTCATCGCGCGCGAGGTGGAGGCGGTCGTCACCGAGTTCCCGTCGCAGGTGGCCGAGTACCGCGCCGGGAAGCAGCAGATCTACGGCTTCCTGGTCGGGCAGGTCATGAAGCGGACCGCCGGCCGCGCCGATGCGAAGCTGGTGAACGAGGAGCTGCGCCGCCTGCTCGGCTGAGGGGACGCTGGACGCCGCCCCGTATCCTTCGGGCGTGTCCGCTGCCCAACGGCGCGCCGACCTGCTGGTCGCGGCCGTGCCCGTGCTGCTCACGGCGCTCACGCTGGTCCTGTGGTTCGACCCGGACCTCGCCCCGGCGATCGTCAACGCGCCGCTCGACCTGGTGCTCAACGCGGCGGCCGCGCTGGTCGCCGTGGCGGTGGCGATCCTGGCCTGGACCCATTACCGCGAGGGCGGTGACCGCGCGGGGCTGTTCCGGGCATCGGCCTTCCTGGTGCTGGCGGCGCAGAACCTCGCCTTCATCGGGATTTCGGTGGCAGGCCGGTCTGCCGAGGTCGGACTCGAGCTGACCGCACCGGGCCAGATGCCGGTCTGGTCGGTGATCGTCGGGCGAGCCATGGCGGCGACCCTGCTGGTGACGGCGGGCCTGGTCGCGCTGCGGTCCGGTTCCCGCAGCCTTCGGGCGCCGGCCGCGGTGATCCTGGCCGGGCCCACCGTCGTGATGGTGGCAGTCAGCTCCTGGATGATCGCCACGCACGACGCGCTTCCGACCCTCCTGAACAGCGCTGCGCTGGCCCGGCTGCGCGAGGAGCCGACCCTGCCCCTCTTCGAGCAGAGCGGAGGGCCGCTCGTCCTGCTACAGGCGGGCATCGGGCTCGGCTTCCTGGCGTCGGCGCTGATGTCGTACCGCGTCTGGCGGCGCGACGGGCGAGACGAGGAGATGTACCTGGCCATCGGCTTCATCGTCGCCGCCTTCAGCCAGGTCCACTCGGCCATCCATCCGGGGTCGTACGCGTCGTTGGTGACGACCGGCGACCTGCTGCGGGTCGCCTTCTACGCAGTCCTGCTCCTGTCCGTGGCCGCCCAGGCGCGCTCTGAGATCCGGCAGCTGCGGGCCGCGAACGCCCAGCTCGTCCAGCTGCGCGACGCCGATGTGGAACGGGCCACGGCCGAGGAGCGAGCCCGGCTGGCCCGCGAGATCCACGACGGGATGTCGCAGGAGCTGTGGTACGCCAAGCTCAAGCAGTCGCGCCTCGCGGCCCTCGAGGACCTGCCGGCCGAGGCGCGGGCCCTCGCGTTGGAGGTGGCCACGGCCGTCGAGTCGGCCCTGTCGGAGGCCCGCCAGGCGATCCTGGCCCTGCGGCCGGCGGAGGGCGCCTCGTTCTCGCAGGTCGTGACCCGCTACGTACAGGACTTCGCGGACCGCTCCGGCATTCCCGCCGAAAGCGAGATCGACGGCGTGGGGGAGTCCCTGCCCACCAGGCACCAGGCGGAGCTGCTGCGCATCCTGCAGGAGGCACTCACCAACGTGCGGCGCCACGCCGACGCCACCCGCGTGCGGGTCAGGCTGCAGGCCACGGAGCGCGGCGCGCGGCTGCTCGTCGCGGACAACGGCCGCGGCTTCAGCGAGAAGCAGGTCGACGCCGGCCGTTATGGTCTGCGTGGCATGCGCGAGCGGGCGGGGATCATCGGTGCCGATCTGCGCATCGAGAGCGCGGCGAGCGACGGGACCCGGGTGGTCGTGGACGTGCCCATGGAGGCAGCCAGATGAGCACCGATGCGCCCCTGCGGGTGATGCTGGTCGATGACCACGCCTTGGTCCGCTCGGCGGTGCGCCAGGCCCTCAGCGCCGCCCCGGACGTGGAGGTGGTCGGCGAGGCTGCCAGCGCCGATGACGCCTTGCTCCTGGCGCCCGAGCTGCGACCCGACGTCCTGCTGCTCGACATCAACCTGCCCGGCAGCGACGGGCTCCGGGTACTGCGGGAGCTGCGGCCACGCCTGCCCGAGACGAAGATCGTGATGCTCACCGTGTCGACCGAGCGGCGCGACCTCCTGGACGCCATCCGCGAGGGTGCCGCCGGATTCCTCACCAAGGACCTGTCGCCCGAGGCCCTGCTCCGCACCGTCCGCGGCATCCGGCGCGGCGACCTCCCGATGTCGCGGTCCATGGCCGCCGACGTCATCCGTTCGCTGGCCAGCCGTCCCACCGCCGCGGCAACCGCCGAGGGCGCTGCTGAGGACGTCCTCGGCCCCCTGAGTGCTCGGGAGCGAGAGGTCCTGCGCCACCTGGCCGCGGGGCTCACCGACCGTGAGATCGGTGAACGGCTCGGCATCTCGCCGCGGACGGTGGAGACGCACGTCGGCAGCATCCTGCACAAGCTGAACGT
>JAPSGM010000333.1 GCA_031177555.1 Chloroflexota bacterium | reverse complement strand
TCACCCGGTCCGGGTTGGCATCCGGCTTGTCGATCTTGTTGATGGCCACGATCATCGGCACGCGGGCGGCGCGGACGTGGTCGATCGCCTCCCTGGTCTGGGGCATGACGCCGTCGTCGGCCGCGACCACGATGATCGCGACGTCGGTCACCTGCGCCCCGCGGGCGCGCATGGCGGTGAACGCCTCGTGGCCGGGCGTGTCCAGGAAGACGATGCGCTTGCCGTTGTGCTCGACCTCCGACGCGCCGATGTGCTGGGTGATGCCTCCCCGCTCCCCTGCCGCCACGGTCGTCGAGCGGATCGCGTCGAGCAGGCTGGTCTTGCCGTGGTCGACGTGGCCCATGATCGTCACGATAGGCGCCCGGGTGACCAGCTCGGCCGAGGTGTCCTCGGTGAAGATCTCCGGCCGGCCGCCGCCGTCGGTGCGCTCGGCGCCGGGAGCGACCAGCTCGGCCGCCTCCGCCTCCTCCGCCGCGGCCCGCTCGGCGCTGCCGGCCAGGGTCACCTCGTAGCCCAGCTCGGCGGCGACCAGCGCCGCGGTGTCGAAGTCGATCGACTGGTTGATGGTGGCGAAGATCCCGTTGCGGATCAGCTCCTTGATGATGTCGGCGTGGCTGACGCCGAGCGCCGTGGCCAGGTCCTTGACCGCGACCGACGCCGGGATCTCGACCGGGCCCGCCGGCCGCGGGGCGACCGGGGCGTCGGCGACCGCCGCGCTCCCCTGTCCGTTTCGCCGGCGCTGGGGGCGCGGTCCTCGTCGCTGCTGGTATCTACGTGGCGGCATCGGTCACCTCGAGCTGGAGACTGCCCGGCTCCACGGCCGCGCCAAGCGCTCGGTTCACGGCATCGGCCAGCCGGCGCGGCTCCCGGCAGGCCTCCGCATCACAGACGTACGTGCCCCGCCCGGCGGCCTTGCCGGTCGGGTCGATCGCCACCGCGCCGTCCGGGCCGCGGACGATGCGCGTCAGCGATCGCTTGGGCCGCACCTGGCGGCAGGCCACGCAGGTGCGCATCGGGACGTGATCAGGTCGTCGCTTCGGCATCGACCGGCGCCTCCTCGGCCACACCGGCCTCGCCGCCGGCCTCCTCGCCACCGTCCTGATGGGCGGCCGCCGTGGCCACGCCGGCATCCGACCTGATGTCGATGCGCCAGCCGGTCAGCTTGGCGGCCAGTCGGGCGTTCTGGCCCTCCTTGCCGATGGCCAGGCTGAGCTGCCGCTCCGGCACGATGACGTTGGCGATCTTGTGCTCCTCGTCGACGCGCACGCTCAGCACCTCGGCCGGCGACAGCGCCTCGGCCACGTAGCTGCCCGGGTCCTCGTTCCAGAGCACGATGTCGACCTTCTCGCCGTTGAGCTCGGCGACGATGGCCTGGATCCGCGCCCCGCGCTGGCCCACCGCGGCCCCCTTGGCGTCGACGCCCGGCTGCCGGCTCTCCACCGCCACCTTGGAACGGCTCCCCGCCTCGCGGGCGATGCCGCGGATGACCACGGTGCCGTTGTAGATCTCGGGGATCTCCATCTCCATCAGCCGGCGCAGGAAGCCCCGATGCGTGCGGCTCACGACCAGGACCGGCCCGCGGGCCGTCCGGCGCACCTCCAGGACGTAGACCTTCAGGTGCTGCCCGATGCGGTAATGCTCCCCGGGAAGCTGCTCGGTCACGGCCAGGATGGCCTCGACCCCCTTGCCCATGTCGAGCACCACGGCCTGGTCGGTGGTGCGGTGCACCACCCCGGTCATGATCTCGCCCTCACGGGACGCGTACTGCCCGTAGACCACGTCGCGCTCCGCCTCGCGGAGGCGCTGCCGGTACACCTGCCCGGCGGTCTGGGCGGCGATCCGGCCCAGCTGAGCCTGCGTCACGTTCTCCGGGACGCGGACCCTGCCGCCCACGCCGGTGGCGGGGTCGATCTTCTGCGCCTCGGCCGCGACCATCTGGAGCTCCGGATCCTCGATCTCCGCCTCGCCGGCCACGACCTCGTACTCACGGAAGACGCTGATCTGGCCGCTCTCCGGGTCGACGTGCACGACCACGTTCTCGGGGGCATCGGCGTTGCGGCGGTACGCGGACTCGATGGCCTGCTCCAGCGTCTGGATCAGGATCTCCTGCGGCACGCCCTTCTCGGCGTTCAACTGCAGCAGGGCTCCGATGAAGTCTCGATTCAAGTCCGCACCTCGCGCCCATTCGGGCAGAAACAAAAACGTGGGATGGCGCACCGACCC
>JAPSGM010000332.1 GCA_031177555.1 Chloroflexota bacterium | reverse complement strand
TCGGCATGGCTCGCTCCCTCCGTCGCGGGTGTCCTGCCGGAGAGTGTCGAGCAGCCCGACGCCGCCCGCATGGGGTGTTCGCCCCATCACCTTTCTGGTCAGGGTGACAGGAGGCCCTGCTCCATGGCGAAGAGGGTCGCACCAGCCCGGGTGGTGACCCCCGCCTTGGCGTAGAGGTGCTCGACGTGGTTGCCCACCGTCTTGGGTGAGATCCCGAGCGTGGCCGCCACTTGCTTGTTGGAACGGCCGCGCGCGATCAGCCGCAAGACGTCGACCTCGCGTTCGGTGAGACCCGCCGGACGGGCCACACGCGCCGGGCGGGTCGCCTGCCCGACCGCCGTGAGGACGGCATCGACCTCGGGTCGGGTGAACCGGCCGGTGTCGACGTCGTCCAGCAGTTGCGACGCCGCATCCGATGCGGTGAGCGGCGACCGGTGCGGTCGCTCCTCCGTCATGGCGTGGTACGCGTCGGCGGCCGCCAGGAGCCGGGCGGCGAGGACGAGCTGATCTCCCGCGGCGGCGCGGTGATAGCCGGACCCGTCGACTCGCTCGTGGTGGCGCGCCGCGAGGTCGGCGAACGGCGCGAGCAATCCACACCGCTGTAGCACGCGCTCGGTCAGGTACGGGTGGAGCCGCACGCGCTCCCACTGCTCGGCGGTGAGCGGGCCAGGGCGATCCCAGATCCCACTCGGGACGCCGGCGCGTCCGATGTCATGCACCCGCGCGGCGCGGCCCAGCAGGACGGCGTCACTCTCCGACATGCCCGCGGCGCGAGCGGCGCCGGTCGCGAGCGAGGCAACACCAGTCGAGTGACCCAGAAGGAACGGCGACTTCAGGTCGGCGAAGTCCGCCACCGCGGCGAGCGCCCGATCAAGGTCGGCCGCGCCGACGGTGACCACGGGGCCCGGCTCGGCATCGAGGACCGCGGCGCACGGATCGTCACCGATCCCCGCCAGCCAGCGCTCGCCGTCGGCGAGGAACGCATCCACGACGACCGGGTCATGGGCGTAGCCCCGCCGCCGAGCGAGGACATCGGCGGCCTGGGGCCATCCCGCCTGCCGGGACCACAGCTCGGCGTCCCGAGCAACCGACACGACCCGGATCGCCAGCGGGACCGCCTCGCCCGCCAGCCCCGCTGGGTAGCCCTTGCCGTCCCAACGCTCGTAGGCGTGGGAGAGCGCCTCGCACACGGCGTCTGCCATCCCCAGCCGGGTTCCGAGACGAGCCGCGACCTCGCAGTGCGACGACAGGCTGCGCCGCTCCATGCCCGAATCGGCCAGGGCCCGGACGACCCGACCGGCACGGCGATGCGCTGGTAGATCCTCAGCCAGATGCCGGATGAAGAAGAGCATGCTCTCACCGGACTGGGCAGCAAGCATCGGCGCCATCGTGGCGTTGAACGCCACGTCGTCGCCGCCCGCCAGGACTGCGGTCTCCGACGCGTCCGATGTGCATCCCAAGAACCGAAGCAGCGCCACGTAGTACACGCACGACCGCGCCGCCGCATCGATCCCGAGCGCCTCCGAGGCGGCAAGGGACAGCCAACACGTGCGCAGCCCGTGCTCCATGGGCTGACCCGTCCCGAGATCGGTCGCCAGCGACAACGCGATCGTCAACTCCGCCAAGCGCTCCGACCCAGCCTGCTCGGTCACGCCACAACTCTTGCAGCCAGCAAGCGGCCCGGGGGCGAAACACGTCAGCTCCGCGCCTGATCCCGACGGCAGGAACAAGCCGCCCGTCAGCCTGGGTCGGCCCGGAAGGTCCGACTAGCGATGCATCCTGCGCGACGAAATCGGCGTTCGGGGTCACCAGCCGGCGCGCCGATCACCGGGCCCGAACGACGATCCACCGAGGCTGGTGCCGCGACCGATCGGCGCGTCGGGCGCGCCCCGGAGCCGGCGTTTGGGGCACCCTGTCGGGGCCGCGGCTCCCGTGGATGGGGGGCACCTTTCGCAGGGCAGCGGCCGCGCGAATATCGCTCGGTCCAGGCATGGTCCCGCCGGCACTACAGCTAGGGAAAGATCGGCACTTCCTTCTCACGACGGGCAGGGGGCCGGCCTGGACGGGATCTGCGGTTATCGCCCACGCCCCTACCGGCACATGCGGGCGAGGGTCGCGGGCCCTCATCATCGGCGGCATATCGGGGCGCGTGTCGCGAGCGGACGGAGGACCGGTCGCCGCAAGTACGTACTGACGCCCCCGGCGCCCGACTGCCTCACAGGGTGGACT
>JAPSGM010000331.1 GCA_031177555.1 Chloroflexota bacterium | reverse complement strand
CGATGAAGCGCCGCACGACCGGCTTGTTGTCATCCGGGTTGCCACGGCGACCTCCCGCGTACGGCCCGGGTCGATGCTGACCAGACTACCTTGGACCGATGCACGAGAAGCTGAGGCGCGCCGGGATCGCGGACCTCCTGCCCGACGAGGCGGTGGGCGGGCGCCCGGCGCGCCGCATCGATGCCACCGCGGTGGTCGTACCGGGCACGCACCCAGTGGATGAGTACGCGGGCCGGCTGTCGGCCGCGGCCGGCGCTTTCTCAGATTGGGACGGCCGGGTGGTGGTCCTTCCGCCTGATGGTGCGCCGCAGCATCGGGTGGTGGTGGTCGATCGCTACGGTCAGGTCTATGCCACCTTCGACGGCGACGAGTCGGACCTACCCGATGTCGATGCGCTGGAGGACTGGTTCCGATTCCTCGCCATCGCCTGCCCGGAATGCGGCGTGATCGACGATCCGGTGGGACGCGGATGGGTTCCCTGAGCCTGACGCTCGATCCCGGCACTCGCAAATGCGGGGTCGTGTTCACAACATCCCTTACGACTTCGGTCGTGTGGAAACAATTGTGGATAACTTGGTGGACATACCCCCTTCGCATGATGCGCGAACGGCCCTAGACTTCGGCGCCGACGCCTATTCTCTCTATCCGGCATCATCCGGCGTCACGGCGACCCGAACCCGGCATCCACCCATTCGAGGAGGCTAACTGCTCATGTCCGAACGGTCGAGCGCGCCCTCCGCCAGACCGACGTGGAGCGACGCCAATCGCCAACAGCCACCGCCCGACCTCGCAGAATTCATCCGCTTCTGCCACCGCCGCCGGTCGGTCGGCTGGCCCGAGATCTACGACGAGATGTGCGCCGTCGCCGCACGTCGCGAGTTCCATGGCTGGGATCACGACGAGCTGGCGCGGCGCGGCATGAGCTTCACCCTCTTCGAGATGCCACGCCTGGCGGCTTGGGTGCGCTTCGTCCTGGCCGAGGCAGCCGCGCCCTCCCGACCGGAGGTTCCGCACGCCGCGCCGCAGCCAGTTCCCGGCTGAGTCCGCATCCCGGCGCGTCACCGGGCACCTGCTCGCGGGCGTCGGAGCGCCCGCCCGGTGAGCGAGGCGCAGGCCCGTCGCGACGGGCCTGCGCGGTTTTCCACACCTTCGGTCGCGGCACGCCCGGATTTCCACAAATCGGGCCAGTACCGCGCCTGGGAGAGACGTCCCGGGCGGGCCACAGTACGTATGGCGGCGGGTGAGGTCGTCGCGTCTGTGGCGACGCCGCAGGCCACGCGGGGATCGATTGCGGTGGATAAGTGGGTAGACCCCGAGGAGGACAATTGATCGTGTCGGACGGGGGCAAGGTGCGATCCAAATGCGATCGCCACGACGGTGTCCGGGCCACTGCCGAGCAACCCGCCCGCAGTTGAAGGCCCTGACGGGACTGGCAGGAGGTCCAGGAGGGGACGCTCAGGAGGTGCGTATGCAGGCGTTTATCGTCGAATCAACCAACCGTCCCGGTGAGCTCGCGAGGCACGCGGAAGCCATCGCATCGCGGGGCATCAACCTCCAGGTGATATGCCTGGCCTTTGGCCAGCGTGGTGCAAGCGCCTTCCTGGCACAGGACGAGGCGGGCGTGCGCTCAGCGCTGACCGACGCCGGGATTGGCTATCGCGAGGTGCCAATCCTGACGGTCGGTCTCGAGGATCGACCCGGCGAAGCAGCCAAGACCGCGCGCCGCCTGGCCGACGCAGGCGTGAACATCGAGCTTCTCGCGCCGGTCGACTACGGTGCCGGGCACAAGGCCACGTTCGCCATCGGGGTCGACAAGATCGAGGATGCGCGTCGGGCACTGGCCGACCAGGTGACCGAATGGATGGTCCCCGCCGGAGCCGCGACCGGGGCCAGCACGGTCTGAGCATCGTCGCGATCGCGCCGCGCCGCCTCCTGCCCGGCACGGCGCCGCCGCCATCGGCCTAGTCGCTCAATGATGCACAGACGATCTCATCGACGTGATCGATCCAGCCCAGCCCATTCCCTCGCCAGCCGCACGAGCATTTCACCACTCGGTTCCCCACCTCGTCGAGCTCTACGCTGGCAAGGTGGCTGGGGAGATGCGCTCGACCCGCCAGCAGGAGACGCAACCTCGCCGACTCGTAGGTCCAGTCTCGGATCATTCCGGGCTCAGACGCTACCACATGTAGCGTGGTGACCGTCGCGATCCCCTACATATGGGGAGTCTGC
>JAPSGM010000330.1 GCA_031177555.1 Chloroflexota bacterium | reverse complement strand
TCCCATGCCGCTGGTGGCGGTGACTGCCTCGGCCGCCTGCAGCGGGCTTGCGGCGATCGCGCTCGGATTGCTGTCGGGAACGCTGCTGCCGCCGTGGCCGGCGCTCGCCCTCGCCGCCACGCCCGCAGCGGCGATCCTGTTGCTCGCCGCGATCGGGCAAGGCGGGTGGTGGACGCTGCCGGCCGGCGGCCTGGACGTGCTGGCCCGGCTGGACACCGTCGAGCGCCCGGTCGGCGATGCGCTGCGCGCCAGCGGCGCGGCGCTGGGGCTCGCCGGCGGGCTGCTGGTGCTTGCCGCGGCGGCGTTCGAGCGCGCCGACCTGTGACGGCGGACGCGCGACCCACGGTCCTCCTCCACCCGGCGGCCGCCTGGGCGATCCTGGTGGTCGCATCGCTGGGCGTCTTCCTGGGCGGGGCAGAGCTGATGGTGGTCGCCATCGCGCTGCCCTCGATCGTGGCCGACTTCGGCGGTTGGGCGGACCTCGCGCGCGCGTCGTGGATCGTGAACGCCTATCTGCTGGCCTACATCGTGGCGATGCCGCTGGCGGGCCGCGCGGCGGACCTGTGGGGCGCGCGCCGCCTCTACGTGCTGGCCCTGATCCTGTTCAGCCTGGGCAGCCTGGGCGCGGGGCTGTCGCGCTTCGCCGGCCAGGAGGCGGGGATGGACTGGCTCATCGCCTCGCGCGTGGTGCAGGGGCTGGGAGGCGGCGCGCTGGTGCCGCTGTCCATGTCGCTGGCCAGCCACCTCTTCGCCGGGCGCTCACGGGCTGCCGCGCTGGGGCTGGAGGGGGCCGCCACCTTCGTCGGGATGGCGGTCGGACCGGCCTACGGGGCCTGGGTGCTCCTGAACGTGACGATCGCCCTGCCGAACGTCGACCTGGCGACGTGGCAGTGGATCTTCTTCCTCAACGTGCCGGCCGGGATCCTGACCCTGCTGATGATCTACGTGGTTGCCGGCGGCATCGAGACGCCGCGGGCGCGCGGCGGTTTGGACCTGGCGGGCGCGCTGCTGGTCACCGTCACGCTGCTGAGCGGCGTGGCGTCCCTCACGCTCGCCGGCGACCGCGGCTGGAGTGATCCGACGATCCTGGCCGGCTTCGGCGTCGCGGCCGTCGGCCTGGCGGCCTTCGTGGCGCTGGAGCTGTGGCTGCGCGCGCCGCTGGTGGACCCACGCCTCTTCGTGGACCGCCGCTTCAGCGCCGCCAACCTGGTGAGCCTGCTGACGGGATACACCCTGGCCACCGCCATCATCGGCGGGCCGGTCTTCGTCAACCGCGTCCTGAACGCGGGCGCCGAGCAGTCGGCCGCGGCGCTCACGGCGTTGACCCTGGCCATCGCGGCCGGCGCGATCGTGGGCGGGGGGCTGAACGCGGTCGCTGGCGAGCGCGTCACCACGGTCGGCGGCGTGGCGCTCACCATCGTGGCGCTGTGGCTGGCCACCGGCTGGGGCGAGCAGAGCGGCCTCGACCGCCTGGTCCGTGACCTGGCGCTGTTCGGTGGCGGCTTCGGCCTCACCGTCTCGCCGCGGGCGACGGCCGCGGTTGAGGCGGCCGGGGCATCGGCCTACGGGGTGGCCAGCGCCATGCTGCAGATCACGCGGACGGTCGGCATGAGCATGGGCCTGGCGCTGCTGACCAGCATCGGCCAGAACCGGATCGACGAGCTGACGGCGCTCATCGAGGATCCGGCTCGGCGCGACGCGCTGGTGGTCGAGCTCGGTCGGCCGGAATTCGTTGGCGTGGACCCCCGCCAGAGCCTGGCGCTGGTCGACGTGCTCGAGGCGTGGTCGCGCGGGCAGGCGGCCGAGGTGCTGCAGCTGGTCCTGACCCTCGCCATGGCGGTGGCGGCAATCACGCTGGTTCCCGCGGTGCTCGTGGGCGGGCGGAGTCGAGGCGTGGCCCGATGAATGAGGCCAGTGGATCAACGCAGCTGGTCGACCGGCCTGGCCACCACGATCAGCTCGCCCCAGTTGCGGTTGAACCCCTGGCTGGTCTGCAGGGTGAGCCGCTCGTGGTCGGTCGGCTGGGTCCAGGCCGCCCCCTCCGCGCAGCCCGGCGGCGCGAGCCGCAGGGCCAGCGGCGGGCTGGGGTGCGGGTCGGCCCGGTCGTCCGGGCAGCTGACGTTCGCGTGGATCTCCGTGACGACGTAGCGCAGCACCGCGCCGTCGGACATCCAGACCTTGACCTCCGCGCCCAGCTGGACGTTCCAGAGCGGCTTGAACAGGTGCTCCCAG
>JAPSGM010000329.1 GCA_031177555.1 Chloroflexota bacterium | reverse complement strand
CGGAGTAAGACGGCCGAAGTCCGCCCGCCGCCAAATCTGCATCGTTTAGCTATTGACGTTTAGGGGGGCGACGTGCGCATTCTCAAAACATGCAGTGGCTGCTGACTGCCGTCATTCTCGGGGCGGCTTGCTGGATGGTTTCGGCGCTGACCTACGAGGACGAAGGAGCCGCCGGCGCGCCGTCGCGGCTTCTGGATGTTGGGCGCGAGTCCCTGCCCCGAGTCGCTGCGGCGAGCCGCACGACGGTTCTCCGATGGTGGCGGGCCCTTCGCTCGGCGCTCCTTCGATTCGGGCGCGTAGCCGGACCGATGCTGGTCGCGGCAGGGCGGACTATGGCGACGATCTCCGTCAAGGCGACCACGAGGGTCGGGTCGGCGATCTGGTGGGTTCTTCACACCGTCGGGATGGCCTTCTCCACGGCCGCACGCATGTTTGGAGCGACTGCCGTACGCACGCGGACTGCGATGCAAACTCGCGCGGCGGCTCGGCAGCGAACACGAATGGAGCGCGGCCGGCTCGCTCAAATGGCCCGGCGTTACAGCGTCCCGTTCGAGAAGTCGTTGATCCTGACCGGGCCTCAGGAAGAGGCGGCCGGCATGCCACTTCGGGCGTTCAGTGCGTCCAGTGCGTCCACGAAACGCCCGTCAGCTCTTTCGCGTCTGGTGGCCGCCGTGCAGTTGGTGTTCTTGGTCGTGATCTGGGGAAGTGCGGCGGCCCTGGCCATCGCCGGAGCAGCGTGGGCCGTGTCGCAAATTGTGTAGAGCTGCGTACTAGAGAGGCGTGCGAGAGGGGGGATTTGAACCCCCACGCCCTTTCGGGCACTGGATCCTAAATCCAGCGCGTCTGCCAGGTTCCGCCACTCTCGCGTGAGGTAGTGGACAATCGAGTATATGGATCGCCTCAACCAGTTTCTGGGGACGGGACTGCGGCGCCGTTTGCTGATCAGCGCCGGCATCGTCACCGTGCTCTTGCTCGTTGCGGTGTCGCCCGTCGGGACCGGTGTGCTTCGCAGCCTCGCCCTGGTGGACGAGCCGCGCCCGGAGCCCTCGGCCATCATCCCTCCGTCACCGACGCATTCGCCATTCGACCGAAGGACCGGTCCCAGGCTCATCTTGCCGAGCCCGACGGAAGACGGCCTTCCATCCCCCCAGCCGACGCCCACCCCGGGCCAGCAGCAAGGCAAGTCCTGGGTCATTGCGGCCGCGGGTGACATTGCCTGCAAGCCGGGCGAGGGCGGCGGGGGCGAATGCCAGCACGCCGCCACAGCAAATGTCATCGAGCGTCTCCAACCCGACGCCGTCTTACCGCTCGGCGATACCCAGTACGACGGAGCGCTCCGAGACTTCCAGCGGAGCTACGATCCGACCTGGGGCCGCTTCAAGCAGATCACGCATCCGGCGATCGGGAACCACGAATACGACAACGGCGGGCACGGATACTTCGCCTACTTCGGCGATCAGGCCGGACGTCCGGGCGCTGGCTTTTACAGCTTCGACCTAGGTGGGTGGCATCTGATCGCGCTCAACTCGAATTGCGAACGAGTGGGAGGTTGCCATCGCGGGTCTCCCCAGGAGCGCTGGCTGCGCAACGACCTGAAGAAACACTCAAAGCGGTGCACCCTGGCGTACTGGCATCATCCGCGGTTCAGCTCAGGCGTGGAGCACGGCAGTGAGGGAGCAGTAGGGGCCTTTTGGGAAGCTCTGTACGACTACGGGGCCGATGTCGTGCTGGCCGGACATGAGCACAACTACGAGCGGTTCGCACCGCAAACGCCCGGCGGCCGCCTGGATCGGAGGAAGGGGATCCGGCAGTTCGTGGTGGGAACCGGAGGGAAGAGCCTGTACGAATTCGGCCGGGCGATGCCAAACAGCGAGGTCCGGAACGGCTCCACCTATGGAGTGCTTCGACTGGCTCTGTCCCGTTCGAGCTACCAGTGGCGGTTCGTGCCCGCGCGTGGATCGTTCACGGACTCAGGAAGGGACCGGTGTCACTGACGCTCTGCGTCCCCCGCCGCGGCGACCGCAGCGACCCATAGGCCGATGAGCCCGGCCTGGGCCAGGGCGTCGAGCAGATAGACCTTGCTGATACGTCGCTTTGCGACGTACGTCAGGTCGATCAAGAGGAGAGCCAAGGGAGCACCCACGCCGAGGATCGCCAGCTCCCGAGGAACCTCCGACCGGCGCGCCGCGGCGATCTGGACGCCTCCGATGGCCGTGAGGAGGAGACCGACGGTC
>JAPSGM010000138.1 GCA_031177555.1 Chloroflexota bacterium | reverse complement strand
CCAGGTCGATGACGTTCCCCCGCAGGATGAAGTCGCGGAATTCGCGCACCATGGAACCGGCTCCTCCGTATCGGCTCTCTGAGGTGATTGCGCCGAGTCTACGGGGTCTGGCTACACTCGGACCGTGGATCCGATCGAGGCGCTCAGCCGCCGAATCCGTGCCCTGCCCGTAGTCGAGCAGCGCCCGTCCAGGTGGGGAGCCGATCCCGCCTTCTGGGTAAGCGGACGAGAGGTGATCCACTGCCACGACGGCGAGGTGGAGGTGCGCGTGACGCGCCGGCACATGGCCGAGGCGCTCGGTCAGCCCGGCGTCGTGCGACGAACCCGAACGTCGGACTGGGTGCAGGTTCCGCTGGCGGACACCGAGCTCGTCGTGCGACTCGCCAGGCTGGCGCTCGAGGCGAATCGGCGGTGAGGCTCGCGACCTGGAACGTCAACTCCCTGAAGGCCCGCCTGGAGCGCGTACTGGCCTGGACGGAACGCAACCGTCCGGATGTGCTGTGCCTGCAGGAGACCAAGGTCAGCGACGAGCAGGCACCGATGATGGACTTCCGCGCCCTCGGCTACGAGCTGGTCCATCACGGGCCGGGCCGATGGAACGGCGTCGCGATCGCCTCGCGCATCGGCCTCCAGGAAGTGACCGCCGGGATCCCGACCGCCGACGGCTGGACCGACGACGGCGGCCGCTTCCTGGCGGCCACCTGCGGCGAGCTCCGGGTCGCGACGATCTACGTACCCAACGGCCGCATGGTCGACTCGGAGTTCTACCTGCAGAAGCTCGACTGGCTGGCGCGTCTGGCGGCATGGCTGGATGACAACGACCCGGACACCGAGCTGGCAGTCTGTGGCGACTTCAACGTGGCGCCGGACGACGCGGACGTCTGGGATCCGGCGGCCGCCCACGGCGCGACGCATGTCTCGCCGCGCGAGCGGGCGGCCGTGGCGAAGCTGCGCGAATGGGGGATGGTCGACGTGGTGCGCAGCTTCCATCCCGAGCCCGGCTACTTCACGTGGTGGGATTATCGCGCCGGGCACTTCCACAAAAACTTCGGGATGCGCATCGACCACGTCTACGTCACGCCGACGCTCGCCACCCGGGCGCTGGCCGCCGACCGGGACCGCGACGCCCGCAAGCCGTCGACCTACCCGGGCATTCCCTCCGACCACGCGCCGATCGTCGTGGACTTCGCGGCCTAGCCCGACGGCGTCAGGCGCCGCAGCTCGACGATGGGTGCCGCGCCAGGCGCGAGGAAGCGCAGCAGGGCGGACGCCTCGTGGCGGACCGCGGCCTCCTCCTCCGCGACCAGCTGCCGGCCGAGCTTGACCGTCAGCGTCACCTGGTCGCGACCCCTGGCGAGATACCACTGCCCGACGTAGCGCCCGTCGACCAGGAGCGGGCTGGGATAGGGGCCCTCGACGTAGGTCAGCGCCTGCCGCTCCACCTCGCCGGCGAACCGCGTGTGGTCGGCGTGCGACAGCAGGACGTTGTCGTATTCGGCCAGGAAGCGTGGCGGGGCGGGCGTGGCCGGGTCGGGGCGGGGCGCATCGGGCAGGTCGAACAGCTCGCGGCCGTCCGGGTCGCGGAACGTGAGCAACTCCGGCCGCAGTCGATCGAAGACCTCGCGCAGACGGGTGAGGCCAGACCAGGTCTGCGCGTCCGCGACCGTCGCCGGGCCGAAGGCGCGCAGGTAGCGGCGCACGAGCCCGGCGGCGTCCACGGCGTCCGGGACGGGCACGCCCAGCCAGTCCTCGAGAGGCGCCAGGCGGACCGCGCCGGGGCGTCGCCAGACTCCCCGCGGCGGGACCTGGACCAGCGGGACCACGACCTTGGCGGCGATCGACAGCTGCAACCGGTCGGCCGACGGCCAGCGCGCCGCCAGGGCGTCCACCAGCGCGCTCATGGGCATCGGCTCGGCGGTGAGGCGGCGGACCTCGGCCGCCAGCTCACCCAGGTCGACGTCGCCCAGGCGGCGGGCGTGGGCGCCTCGCGCGTATCGGTCGACCACCGGCTGCACGAAGCGGCGCAGCACGGGCGCGTCGTCGGCGGTGGCCAGGTGCACCGTGCCGCGCATCAGCGTCAGCCGCACCAGGCGCCGCTCCTCGAGCAGGCGGCCGGTGGCCGCCACGTCGAATGCATGCAGGCGGGCCCACAGGGTCACGTACCAACTCTGCGGCTCCTGTGCCTGCAGGCCCACCAGGTGGCGCACCAGCGCCTCCGGCTGGAGGCGCGTGCGCTCGAGCAGGTGCTGGCGGGCCAGGGTCGCTCGGTTCAGGGCCAGATGGTCGAGCGTGGAAGGGCTCATCGGTCGAGCCGGCGCAGCGTTCCAGCCAGCTCGCGGCCCAGCCGCGTGCGCGGCCAGGTGACCCGGCGCGCGCCCACGAAGGACCGATAGGCGCGGAGCGCCTCGGCGAGTGCCGGCACGAAGTCGGGCTCCTCCATCGGGCTGAAGCCAGGCTCGAACCAGATGCCCAGGATGCGCAGGTCCGGGCTGGAGCGGTCGAGGCGCGGCTCGATGCGCCCCGCCAGGCGGTCCCCGAACAGCAGGGGCAGCACGTAGTAGCCCCAGCGCCGCTTCGCGGCCGGCACGTACACCTCCCAGAGGTAGTCGAAGCCGAAGAGGTCGCGCAGCAGGCGGCGATCCCAGACGAATGGATCGAGCGGCGCCAGGAAGGTGACCGCCGGCGGCACGGCTGCCGGGGCGGCGGCCTCCAGGATCGGCCGCTCCTCGGCCGGCGAGTAGGCGACGCCCTTGAGGCCCTCGATCTCCACCGGCAGGAGCGCCCCGGCGTCGACCAGCTCCGCGGTCCGCCGCCTGCGCTCGGCGGCGGTGCCGGTCCCGTAGATGACGTCAGCCGGGCCGGGGGCGCGCAGGAGGCCGATGGCGCGGTAACGGCTCCACAGGCGGTGCTTGAGAGCGTCCTCCTCCGACTCGCGCAGCGCGAGCAGGTCGGCCGGGACGAGCCGCTCGACCAGGTCGTAGAAGCGGCGGTTGCCGTCGCGACGGGCGATCCCTAGCCGGCCGGTCACGAACAGGGCCTCCATCACCGCCCGGGCGGCGGGGGTGGGTGCCCACCACCAGTCGATGGCGTGGTTGTGCTGCCGGAAGGCTGCCGTGGAGAGCGGCCCGTCGCCGCGGATGCGGTCCAGGATCGCGGCCGCGACGTCGGCCTGATCGCGGAGGATGCCCTCCTGGTAGTGCGCGCCGGCACGCTCCCAGGCGAGCCGGTAGTGCGGCAGCTCGCTCAACGGGAGGATGTTCAGGCTCTTGTTGTAGACCTCGATCAGGCGGCGATCGTTGCCATACAGCCATCGGTCGAGCCATGCTCGCCGGTATCCCGCGATGCGCGCGTGCAGCACCAGGTCGTGGTTGCGGGCGCCCGGCACCTCCAGCGGGTCGAACTGCAGGCTGCCGAGCCGATCCATCACGCGCAGGACCGATTCCGGCTCCGCCGGCAGGCTGCGCGGCGGCCCCAGCCCGTGGCGCATCACCAGGAAGCGGCGGGCATGCTCGGCGGAGATGCGCATCGGTTCGGTCATGGATGGAGGCCGATGCTAGGGCTTCGGGCCTTGACAGGACGATGCCACCACGCGGCACACTGCCGCGATATGACCAGTCCGCTGGGCGACCCGCGAGCCACGCACCCCCTGGCCGGAACACCACCCGGCGCCGACGAGGTCGCGCTGCGCGGCCACCGCATCCAGATGC
The DNA here is from genome assembly GCA_031177555.1 of Chloroflexota bacterium. Classification (GTDB taxonomy): domain Bacteria; phylum Chloroflexota; class Limnocylindria; order QHBO01; family QHBO01; genus JAPSGM01. Next base: position 1,839 of record JAPSGM010000138.1, on the reverse strand, counting down.
TGGCCACCGAGCACTGGAACCTGCTGGCCACCCGGTCGCTGTCCTGGAGCGAGTCGTTCAGCCGGGCGGGCATGTTCCTGACCGTGCTGAGCGGCGCCGTGGTGGGCCTGGCGCTCGTGGCGCAGGCGACGCAGTTCGGCGAGGGCTTCGTGCTGTTCGCCCTGCTGATCCTGCCGGTGGTGCTGTTCGTGGGCGTCACAACGTTTGTCCGCCTGGTGGAGATCAACAACGAGGACGTCCACTGGGTGTACGGCATGAACCGCCTGCGGCACGCCTACCTCGATATGGAACCGGACCTCCAGCCCTACTTCGTCACCGGGTATGCCGATGACGACGCGGCGATCGTGCGCACCTACGGGTCGCACGGCACCGGGACGGCGATCACCCACGCGCTGGTGACGACCCCGGCCACGATCGCCTTCGTCAACGCCATGGTGGCCGCGGTGCTGGCCGCGATCGCCCTGATGGAGGTCCAGATGTCGATGGGACCTGCCGTCGGACTGGGCGCCGTCGTCTTCCTGGCGGCGTGCGTGCTGCAGATCTGGTTCAACCGCCGCAGCGCCCGGGAGTACCAGCGCGAGCACGCGCGGCGCGACCCGGCCGGCGGTTGAGCGCCACCGAGGGGCTGGCACTCTGAAGTCCAGAGTGCCAATCGCTATAATCCCGCGGCGATGGCGATCAAGCGCGACTACTACGAGATCCTGGGCGTCCCGCGCGATGCCTCCGACGAGGAGATCAAGCGGGCCTTCCGTCGCGCCGCGCAGCAGCACCATCCGGACGTGGACAGGAGCCACGGTGCGGAACAGCGCTTCAAGGAGCTGAACGAGGCGTACCGCGTGCTCGGCGACCGGCAGCGCCGGACGGCTTACGACATGTTCGGGCACGCCGGCGTGGACGGAGCCAGCGCGGCGGGCGGCTTCGAGGGCTTCGGCGGCGGCTTCGGGCCGTTCGGCGACATCTTCGATGCCTTCTTCGGCGGCTCGCCGGCAGGGACTCGGGCGCGCCGGCGGGTCGTGGCCGGCGCCGACCTGCGCTACGACCTCTCCATCGACTTCGGCGAGTCCATCACCGGCGTCACGCGCGAGATCAGCTTCCCGACCCCGGTCACCTGCGACGTGTGCGGCGGCAGCGGCGGCGAGCCGGGCACCGAGCCCGAGACGTGTCCGGAATGCAACGGCAGCGGCGAGCGGCGCCGGGTCAGCCAGACGATCCTGGGCCAGATGGTGAACATCACCGCCTGCCCGCGATGCAACGGCGAGGGCCGCATCATCGCCACGCCCTGCCACAACTGCAGCGGCGAGGGCCGCGTCCGCCAGGATCGGCGGCTGGAGGTCAAGGTCCCGGCCGGCATCGATTCCGGCCAGCGCATCGCCATCGAGGGCCAGGGCGAGGCCGGTCCGCGTGGCGGCCCGCCGGGCGACCTGTACGTGTCGGTCACCGTCCGCGAGCACCCCGAGCTCATCCGCCGCGGCACCGAGCTGTACTACGAGCTGCCGATGACCTTTGCGCAGGCCGCGCTTGGCGCGCGCGTCGAGGTGCCGACCGTCGACGGGCGCGAGCAGCTGGAGATCCCGCCCGGGACGCAGTCCGGCACCGAGTTCCGGCTGCGCGGCCAGGGCGTCCCGCGGCTGCGCGGCTCCGGGCGCGGTGACCTGCACGTGATCGCCACCCTGGTCGTGCCCGCGAAGCTGTCGAAGAAGGAGCGCGACCTACTCACCTCGCTCGACGAGGTCAGCGGCCCGCCCGTGCTGCCCAAGCGCGGCGACGGGCTGTTCGACCGCCTGCGCGACATCTTCAGCTGAGCCCGCGCACGAGCATGCGCTGGCTGGAGCTCACCGT
>JAPSGM010000137.1 GCA_031177555.1 Chloroflexota bacterium | reverse complement strand
GCTCGGCCCAGCCCAGCTCCACGTAGGCGGCCAGCGCCCGCGCGTACGAGTCCGCGGCGGCGTTCCAGCCGTAGTCGTACGCGCAGGAGACCGAGTCGGAGTCTTCGCCGGCGCAGATCTGCGGTCTTTGCTGGCCGATCGGCCAGAACTGGCTCAGCCGCGGGCCCGGGTTGGCGGTGTTGGCGTACAGCTGCGCCTCCATCCCCGCCCAGGCCAGCTGACTGGCCGTCTCGCCCTTGCCGATGCCGAGGCACGGGTTCCCGTCGTACACGCGGCCGCCATTGACGCCCACGATGGCGAAGGCGAACGTCGCAGGCAGCTCCTCGCCGCACTGCGGGTACGAAACGTCGTAGCCGATGGGCCGTTTGGGCTCCGGCCCGCCCCAGTCCGCCGTCTCCACGCCGCGCGCGGCGGCGCTGGCCGCAAAGACCCACAGCAGGGCCACGGCCAGGAACGGAGCGATCAGCTTCGGCGCATGGGAGCGCCGCTTTGCTCGGGACATGGCGTCCGCCAAGCGTACGGTGAACGCCCGTTCACCGCAAGGGACGGATGGGGGCCCTTGCGGTACCTCGCTACATTTCGGATATGGCATCCGAGTGCTGCCGCGTCGACTACGACGAGCAGTTCAACACCGACGAGGCCCGTCGCGACCTGCTGCAGTACCGCGCCAGCGGGCCCGATCCCTCCACGCGCCGCCTGGTCCATGCGCTCATCGCGCAGGGCGTGGAGGGCGCCACGCTGCTCGACATCGGCGGTGGCGTCGGCGTCGTGCAGCTGGAGCTGCTGGAGGCCGGGGCGGCGTCATCGGTCGACGTGGACGCTTCGGCGGCCTACCTGGAGGTGGCGGAGGCGGAGGCCAACGAGCGTGGCTGGCCCGACCGGACCCGCTACCTCCACGGGGACTTCACGGTCCTGGCCGACGAGGTCGAGCCGGCCGACGTCGTGACCCTGGACCGGGTCATCTGCTGCTATCCGGACGCCCGGGCGCTCATCGGCCGCTCTGCCGGTAAGGCGCGCCGCCTCTACGGGCTGGTCCACCCGGTGGACCGATGGTGGACGCGGCTCTTCGGGGCGTTCGGCAACCTCGGCTACCGAATCTTTCGCAACCCGTACCGCATCCACATCCATCGACAGGACCTCATCGACACGCTCGTCCGGGCCGAGGGCCTCGAGCCGGTCAGCGCTCGCAGCTCCTGGTTCTGGCGGACCGCGGTCTACCGGCGCCAGGCCGCCTGAGTCAGACCGCGCGGGCGTACGCCTCCGCGCGCCGCCGCCTGCCGGTGACCGACCACGTCGTCTCGTCCCCGCGCAGGATGGCCGGCCAGTCGATCTCGGCCGCCAGCCGCTCCCCGATCCGATGCAGGTCCCGCAGGCTGCCCGCGTCGTCCAGGCCGTGGTCCCGTGGCAGGCGCACGTCGATGCGGTAGAAGCGCGCCTGCGCGAAGTGGCGGTCCACCAGCTCCGTCTGCTGCTCCCCGGGCGAGCGCAGCAGCTCGGCCAGGATCCAGCCCAGCCAGGAGTACAGCCAGGTCGGCCGCGGGCGGTCGAAGAACTGGCCGGTACCCAGCGAGACGATGACCGTACGAGCCGGCTCGTAGCCGCGCGAGTACATGAAGGCCTCCACGCACGCCTGGTAGACCGGGTTGCCGGCCACGCCCGTCCCGCCGTCCACCATCGGGCCGGCCCGCTCCAGGCCAGGGACCGTCCACGGCTCGAAGTAGGTCGGCGCGGCGGCCGACGCGGTCAGGCAGTCGACGAGCGGGAGCGTCCCGCTGCGGCAGGCGTTCCGGCCGGGGCGATCCTTGACGAAGTACCACTGGTGTCCATCGACGAGGCCCTTGGCCGTGATCAGGATGTCGCCTGGCACGTCGTTCAGCGTCCACTCGGCGGCTCCCTCATCGGCGAGCGCGTCGCGGATCAACGAGCGCAGCTCCCGGACGTCGTACATCTCGCCGGCCATGACGCGGCGCAGCGTGGAGAGCACCGGGATCCGTCGGAACAGCGCCGGCGCCATCGCCATGTACAGCCGCACGACGCGTTCGGCCGGGATCCCGGCGGCCACCGCTCCTCCGATCAGCGCGCCGGTGGACGTGCCGGCCACGAAGTCGAAGTGGTCGCGCACGGGCCCACCGGTGACGCGCTCGAGCCGGTCCAGGGCCAGCGCCGGGATGACGCCGCGCACTCCACCGCCATCGATCGATAGGATCCGTCTCGTCTCAGCCATGCCGGAAGGTTACGGGCCGGCTCGCGACAGCTCGCCTGTCCCGGCGCGCAGCTGCATCGAGGCGCTATCCCTCGGATGCAGGCTCCAGCTGCAGGGCGGCGGAGTTGATGCAGTAGCGCAACCCGGTCGGATCCGGCCCGTCGTCGAAGACGTGGCCCAGGTGGCCGCCGCAGGAGGCACAGCGGACCTCCGTGCGGGTCATGAAGAAGGACCGATCGGTCTCCGTCTCGACGGCATCGGAATCGTCCGGTTGGAAGAACGACGGCCATCCGCTGCCGGACTCGAACTTCGTGTCGCTGTCGAAGAGCTTTGCGCCGCAGCCGGCGCATCGGTACACGCCGGGGGCATGCTCGTCCCAGTAGCCGCCGCTGAAGGCCCGCTCGGTGCCCTTCTCGCGCAGGACGCGGTACTGCTCCGGCGTGAGCTGGGCGCGCCACTCCGCGTCCGACTTCTGAACCTTGTTGGCTGTCATGGCGTTCACTCTACGCCGAACGGCGATGCAATACTCGCGTGGGGCATACAAAAGACCGATGCGAAGCACTGCGCCATTCCTCTGCCTGGTCGTCCTGGCCGCGGGCTGCATCATGCCGCTCGAGGTCCCGTCTCCCAGCCCCCGGCCAACCGCGTCGCCGACGCCCACGCCGACGCCGATGCCGACGCCCGAGCCCAGCGTCGAGGGCACGCCCGGTCCCGATGACGTCCCGCGCTTCACGCCGGGGTTGCTGGCGATCACGAATGCTCCCGGCCTGAGCGTTCGCTCGCGCCCCGGGACCGCGCAGCGGAGGATCACCCAGCTGGGCGTCGACGCCGAGCTGCTGATCGGGATGGGCCCGATCTGGATCGACGACCTGGGGTGGTACCTCGTGCGCGACGCCGACGACGCCGAGCCGGAGTTCGGCGAGGGGTGGGTGGCGGCCGGCTTCGAGCCCGACCCGTTCCTCATCTCCAGGGGCTTCGCCCCCGAGGACAGTCCGTTCCTGGGCGGCTTCGCCGATACGACCTCGGGGGAGTTCGGTCCCGTCAGGCTGCCGGAGCGCCGCGTCACGTTCCGCTGGATCGCCGCCACCGACGACGAGGAGGTCTGCAACTTCTCGGTCGACCTCAGCGGCGACTCCGGCGATCCGGTCAAGGCCGTACGGACGCCGGTCGGCGCCTTTCCGGCATCGGGCGAGCTGGCCCCCGACTACTTCCGGGCCAACGACGAGCTGTCCGGCCGGGTCTTCGTGCTGGTGCAGTCGGAATGCACCTGGGCGGTGACGTTCGTGCAGGTCCCGCGGCGACGGTAGTCGCGACGCGCGAGCTGTCACATCGGTCCCGTAGGCTGTTCGACATGAGGGGAGAGCGTATCGACGCATGCAGCTGATCGACGGGCAGCCCGTCTACAGCGCAACGGACCTGGTCGGGTTCCTCGCCTGCGAGCACCTGACCGAGCTGGAGCGCGCGGCGCTGGCGGGGCTGGTGGAGCGCCCGGCGCGGAACGATCCCGAGCTGGACGTCCTCCGACGGCGGGGCGAGCTGCACGAGGAACGCTACCTGGCCCAGCTCGAGGCCGAGGGGCGCGAGGTCGTCCGGATCCCGCGCGAGGACGATGCCGAGCGGGGCGAGCGCATCCGCCGCCAGGCGGACCTGACGATCGCGGCCATGCAGCGTGGGGCCGATGCGGTCTACCAGGCCACCTTCTTCGACGGCCGATGGCTCGGCTACGCCGACTTCCTGCTGCGCGTCGACGCGGCGGGTCCCGAGCAGGCATCGGTCTGGGGCCCATGGCACTACGAGGTGGCCGACACCAAGCTGGCCCACCACGTGAAGGCCGGCGCGGTGCTCCAGATCTGCTCCTACGTCGACCAGCTCGATCGCCTGCAGCGCGTGATGCCGAAGGACATGCGCGTCGTGCTGGGTGGCAGCGCGCGCGAGATGGCCCGGCTGCGCGTCGACGACTACATGGCCTACTACCGCGCGGCGAAGCGGCGCTTCGAGCTCGCCGTGCTGGGGACCGACCTGGCGCCGCCGCCCGAGCCGGCCTACCCGTCCGCGTCCACCTATCCCGACCCGGTGGAGCACTGCCAGGTCTGTCGCTGGTCGATGGACTGCGAGGCGCGCCGCCGCGCCGACGACCACCTCTCCCTGGTCGCCGGCATCACCACGCACCAGCGAAAGGCGCTGCGCGCCCGAGAGATCGAGACGCTCACCGCCCTGGCGGGCTCGCCACTGCCCTTCGATCCTCCGCTCGACGGGGCAAGCGCCGCGTCGACGGAGCGCGTGCGCGAGCAGGCCCGCATCCAGCTGGAGGGGCGCGATCGATCGCCGCCGCTCCACGAGCTGCTGCTGCCCGGACCGGGCGAGCCCGTCGACCCGGAGCGCGGCCTCGCCACGCTCCCCGAGCCCGATCCGGGCGACCTGTTCTTCGATATCGAGGGCGACCCGTACGCCTTCGACGACGGGATCGACTACCTCTTCGGCATTCTCGATGCGGAGGGCGCGTTCCGCGCAATCTGGTCGTTCGACCCCGAACGCCCCGAGGACATCGATCTCGCCGGGGAGAAGGCGGCCTTCGAGGCCTTCATCGACTTCGTCGAGGCGCGGCGGCGCCAGTTCCCCGGCATGCACATCTACCACTACGCGCCCTACGAGCCGACCGCGCTGAAGCGGCTCATGGGCCGCCACGCGACGCGCGAGGCGGAGGTGGACGAGCTGCTGCGCGGCGGCGTATTGGTGGACCTGTACCGCGCGGTGCGGCAGGGCCTGCGCGCTTCGGTCGAGAGCTACTCGATCAAGAAGCTGGAGCCGATTTACGGCTTCATCCGCGAGATCGACCTGCGCGACGCGGGCTCCAGCATCGTGGCCTTCGAGGAGTGGCTCGAGCTCGGCGAAGGCGACCGGCCGGGGTCGGACATCCTGGGACGGATCGAGGGCTACAACCGCGACGACGTCGTCAGCAACGCCCGGCTGCGCGACTGGCTCGAGCAGCTGCGGACGGAACTGGCGCGGCAGATCGGGCAGGAGGTGCCCCGGCCGGCGCCGCGAGCGCCCGAGGCGCCGGACGCCCTGACCCAGGCGGCCGCCGAGGTGCAGGCGGTGGCCGATCGGCTCACGGCCGGCGTCCCGCCCGACCCATCGGCCCGCAGCCCGGAGCAGCATGCCCGCTGGCTCCTCGCGCAGCTGCTGTCGTGGCATCGGCGCGAGAGCAAGGCGACGTTCTGGGACTTCTTCAGGCGCATCGGCATGACACCGGAGGAGCTCGTCGAGGAGGACGGCGCGATCGGCCAGCTCGAGCCGATCTCGGTCAGCGAGCCGTACCTGCCGACCCCACGGGCGCGCAAGCCGCGCCGAAGGGCAACGTACGCCTTCCCGCC
>JAPSGM010000030.1 GCA_031177555.1 Chloroflexota bacterium | reverse complement strand
CATCTCGGCGCTGCCGTTCTCGCGGTCTATGTTCCGCAGCGTCACGTTGCCGATGGCCTGCTGCTCGCCCAGCAGGCAGATGGAGAACGAGTAGAGCGTCTTGCCCTGCTGGGCCAGCACCATCTGAGCGAACTCGGCGGCACCCTCAGGCCCGACGGGGACCTTCAGCCCCAGGAAGTGGCCCGTCTCGGCATCGTCGACGGTGATCGGCTCGGCCGTGAAATCGGCGCGCTCCGAGGCACGCAGCCAGACCCGCTCGCCGCGGATCATGGGCAGGATCTCCGGGGTTGAGGATGCCAGGCCGGGGGTCTCGGGCATGGCCGGCATCATACCGATGGAGTGGGGCCGGCATCATGTACGGTGGGTGGCGCTACCATCACCCCATGACCGACGCCGCCATCGTCTCCGCCGAGTCGCGCCTGCTCATCGACGGCACCTTCCGCGACGCCGCGGACGGCGCGACCTTCGGCACCCACAACCCGGCCACGGGGGAGCTCCTCGCCGACGTCGCGCGCGCCGGGCGAGAGGACGTGGACGCGGCGGTGGCCGCGGCGCGCGGCGCGTTCGAGGGCGCCTGGGCTAGGACGAGCCCGGCCAAGCGGGCACGGGCCCTCAACCGCCTGGCGCAATTGCTCGACGAGCGCGCCGACGAGCTGGCGATCCTGGAGTCGCGCAACAACGGCAAGCCGAGGTGGCAGGCCGTGGCGGAGATCAAGACCGCGGTCGCCACGCTCGAGCTGTTCGCGGGTGCGGCGCAGCACCTCTACGGGCGGTCGCACGTGGTCAACCCATCGGTCCTGGCCTACACCCTGCGCGAGCCGGTGGGCGTCTGCGCGGCCATCATCCCCTGGAACTATCCGCTGATGATGGCCGCCTGGAAGCTCGCGCCGGCCCTGGCCGCCGGGAACACGGTGGTCCTCAAGCCCGCCTCGGCCACGCCGCTGACGGCCCTGGCGCTCGGCGGCCTGGGGCTGGAGGCCGGCATCCCGGCCGGCGTCCTCAACGTGGTGCCCGGCCCGGGTGCCGAGGTCGGCGAGGCACTGGCCGGCCATCCGGGCGTCGACAAGGTCGCCTTCACCGGCGAGACCGCCACGGGGCGCCGCATCGCCGCCGTGGCGGCCGACACGCTGAAGCGGGTGAGCCTGGAGCTGGGCGGCAAGTCGCCGAACGTCGTCTTCGCCGATGCCGACCTGGACGCGGCCATGGTCGGCTCGCTGTGGGCCATCTACTACTCCGCGGGCCAGTCCTGCGAGGCGCGCTCGCGCCTCCTCGTCCAGGACGAGGCCTACGAGCGCTTTGCGGCGGCCTTCACCGAGAAGGCGGCGGCGCTGCGCATCGGCGATCCGCTGGCCGACGACACGCAGGTGGGGTCGCTGATCAGCCGAGCGCACGCGTCGCGCGTGCTGGGCTACGTGGAATCCGCTGTCGACGAGGGCGCAGAGCTGCTGACCGGCGGCCCGGTCGACGGCTCGCTGCCGGATGGCCTGGACGCGGAGGCATTCGTGCGGCCGACCGTCATCGGCGGCGTCAGCAACGAGATGCGCATCGCGCAGGAGGAGATCTTCGGCCCGGTCGTCACCATCCAGCGCTTCGGCGACGAGGCGGACGCGGTGCGCTGGGCCAACGACGTGCGCTACGGCCTGGCCGCCACGGTATGGACCGGTGACGGCGCGCGCGGCCATCGGGTCGCGCAACGGATCCGCTCCGGCGCCGTAGGCATCAACACCCCGTTCGTGGCCTTCCCCGGCATCCCGTTCGGCGGGTTCAAGGAGTCGGGCTACGGACGCGAGCAGGCGCTGGAGGCCCTCGACCTGTACACGGAGACCAAGGCGGTGCTGGTCGGGACCGGCCCCAAGGCCATCAACCCCCTCGGCGTCTAGGCCCACATGGAGGAGAGACGAGACCGATGCCCAGCGTGACCGATTTCACGTCCGAGTCGCAGATGCGCGCGCTCGCGGATGCGCGCGGCTGGAACGATGGCCTGGCGCTGGCAGATGCCCACGCGGTCACCTTCGAGTCCGTCACGCCGGAGCGCGTGACGGCCGTCGTCAACGCGCCCGACGGGCCGGCTCGCGTCGAGCTGACCGCCGGCGACCGCTTCGGCTACACCTGCTCCTGCTGGGAGGTGCCGGAGGCGTGCCGCCACATCGTGGCCACCGCCATGGCGCTGCCGCGATACGCCGGGGGCGATGTCTAGGCCGGTCGTGGCTACCGGGCTGGGCCCGGCGGACCCACCGGTGCCGTCCCCGACCGGCTCGCCGCCTGGCTGATGCGCGTCACCTTCATCTGGCGCGCGGCCCGTCAGCGACGGCTCCTCCGGCACCCATCCGGCTGACGATCGGACTGGTTGCGCCCCGCCCCCCGGCCGCGTACCGTGGCCCGACCATGGACCGGGCCCTCCTCGACTGGTATCGCCGCTTCCCCGAGGGTTGGTGGGGCTACCACTGGATGCTGCCCACGCCCATGAGCGCGGTCGAGATCGTGGCGGCGGGAAGCATGGACGCGCGGCTGATGGCAACCCTGTGGGCGGTGGTGGCGCGGCGGCGCGGCGTGATGCTGGCCAGCGAGGCACCGCAGGCCGGCAAGACCACCACCCTCTCGGCCCTCGTCGGCTTCCTGCCCGACGAGACCATCGGCGTCTTCCTGCGCGGCTGGGCGCAGGACATGTCCTGGACCGACGAGATCGGCCCGGAGCGTGGCTACCTGCTCGTGAACGAGATGAGCGACCACCTGCCGATCTACGTGTGGGGCCCCAACGCCCGCCAGGCGCTGCGGCTGGCCGGGGCGGGGTACGGCCTGGGCGCCACCATGCACGCCGACTCGCTGGACGAGGCGCTGGCCTGCCTGCGCGACGAGCTGCGGGCGGGCGACGCCGACCTGGCCGGCATGACCGTGTACCTGCAGTACTCGGCCTACCGCACGCCATCGGGCATGTACCGCCGGGTGGAAGAGGCCTGGCACCTCCGGACCGATGTGACAGGACGGCTGGCGCCCGTGCGCCTGGCGGAGCTGGAGGGCGGCCGCTCGCCGAGCCTCACCGGCGCGCAGCGCCTGCCGGTGCCGCCCACGCTCTCCGGTGACGGCGGCCGCTCACGGCGTGACCTGGTGCACGATCCCGAGGCCTACGCGGTGCTGGCGGCCACGCTTGGCATCGGTGCCGAGGCGCTGGAGCGAGAGATCGCCGAACGGGCCGCGTTCCTCGCCGGCCTGGAGCAGCGTGGCCTCTGCGGGCCGGCCGAGGTGGCGGCCGCCGCGGCGCACTATCCGAACCTGCCGGCGTCGCCGGCGCCGCCCGATTCGCACCGCACCCGAGGAGCCCTTGCATGACCCCGTCTCCGCCCATCGCGACTCTCGGCGATCTCCGCGCCACCGGCTACCACAGTCGGAGCGTCAAGGAGGAGATGCGGGGCAACCTCGTCGCGCGGCTGCGCGCCGGCGAGCCGCTGCTGCCGGGGATCCTGGGGTACGACGATACGGTCCTGCCGCAGATCGAGAACGCGATCCTGGCCGGCCAGGACATCATCCTGCTCGGCGAGCGTGGCCAGGCCAAGAGCCGCATCGCGCGCTCCCTGGTCGGGCTCCTGGACGAGTGGGTGCCGGAGGTCGCCGGCGCCGAGCTGCACGATGACCCGCTGGCGCCGGTGAGCCCGTTCGCGCGCGCGCTCGTCGCCGAGCGCGGCGACGACACGCCCATCGCCTGGCTGCATCGAGACCACCGTTACGGCGAGAAGCTGGCCACGCCGGACATCACCATCGCCGACCTGGTCGGGGAGGTGGACCCGGTCAAGGTCGCCGAGGGACGCTACCTGTCCGACGCGCTCACCATCCACTACGGCCTGCTGCCGCGCACCAACCGCGGCATCTTCGCGCTGAACGAGCTGCCCGACCTCGCCGAACGGATCCAGGTCGGCATGCTCAACCTGATGGAAGAGCGCGACGTCCAGATCCGTGGCTACAAGGTGCGCCTGGAGCTCGACCTGTTCGTGATCGCATCGGCCAACCCGGAGGATTACACCAGCCGGGGCCGAATCATCACCCCGCTCAAGGATCGCTTCGGAGCCCAGATCCGCACGCATTACCCGGAGGACCCCGAGGTCGAGATTGCCATCGCGGAGGCGGAGCGCACGACGTTCAGCGACGAGGCGGCGACATCCGTGCCGGTGCAGGTGCCCGGCTTCATGCGCGAGATCGTGGCCGAGCTGTCGCAGCTCGCCCGCCGCTCGTCAGAGGTCAGCCAGCGCTCCGGCGTCAGCGTGCGCGTCACCATCTCGAACCAGGAGACGCTGCTGGCCGCAGCCCTCAAGCGCGCCGTGCGGCTGGGGGAGCCGGTGGCCGCGCCGCGGATCAGCGACCTGCCGGCCGTCGTGGCCTCCACCGCCGGCAAGATCGAGCTCGAGACGCTCGGCGACGAGACCCGGGAGGACAAGGTGATCGAGAAGCTCGTGCAGCGGGCGATCGTGAACGTCTTCAACCGGCACTTCGCCCTCTCCGAGCTGGTCCCGCTGGTGGAGCGCTTCGAGGAGGGCGCCGAGGCCGAGGTGGGGGAGACCGTCGCCTCCGACCGGCACGAGCGCTTCGTCTCGGAGATCGGCGAGCTGCGCCGTGCCGTCTCCCGGCTCGACGTCGGCGAATCTCCGGCCGGCGTGGCCAGCGGGGTGGAGTTCGTGCTCGAGGGCCTGCACCTCAACCGGCGGCTGAACAAGGAGCGACGCGGCGGTGGGGTTCGCTACGCCAGATAGCCCGGGCCCGATGCCGCCCGCGCCGCGGGCGGGCGGGGATCTGTTCCCGACCGATCGCTTCGCCGCGCTCGTGCGGCGCTTCCCGGCGTACGCGCGGCTGGCCTGGCGGCTGGGACGCGACGAGCGGCTGACCCGCGGCCGTCGTGCGGCGGTGCTCGGCGCCGCGGCCTACCTTGCCTCGCCCATCGACCTGGTGCCGGGGATCGTCCCGCTTGCCGGGCAGCTGGACGACGCCGCGGTGGCCCTGCTGGGCCTGCGCTTCGCCCTGCGCGGCCTGCCGCCCGAGGTTCGCGGCGAGCACCTGGCCGCGGTCGGGATCGCCGAGGCCGACCTCGACCGCGACCTCGTCACCGTGCGGCTGGCTGTGGGGTGGCTGGCGCGGCGCGGCGGGGATCTGGCACGCGGCGGCGGGAGGCTGGCGCTGCGGGGCGGCCGCGCCGTGGGGCGCACCGCATGGCGGGTCGCGCGTGGTACCGCGAGGCGAATGCGATGACGATCCGCTACTCCCGCTGGGACGGCAGCCAGCAGCTGCCGGCGTTCGACGCCGACGACGTGCTGGACGCGCTCTCGGATGACCTGCTGGCGGAGGGCGACATCCGGCGGGCGCTGCAGCGACTGATGCAGCGCGGGATGCGCGGCACCCGCGGCGGCGACGTGCCGGGGCTGCGCCGCATCGTAGACCGGCTGCGCGCGCGCCGCCAGGAGGAGCTGGAGCGCAGCCACCTCGACGGCGTCCTCGACGGGCTGGCGGAGCGACTGGACGAGATCGTGGAGCAGGAGCGGCAGGGCATCGACCAGCGCGTCGACGCGGCAGAGCAGTCGGCGCTCGATGCGCCGCCCGGCGACGAACAGGATCGGGCCCGGCTGCGGGAGCACGTCCTGCGGCGCACCGCCCAGCAGCGGCGCGACCGCCTGGACGCGCTGCCGCCGGACCTGGCCGGGCGGCTCCACGGCCTGCGCGACTACGAGTTCATGGATCCCGGGGCGCGCGATGCCTTCAATGCCCTCACCGACGAGCTGCGCCAGCAGCTGCTGCAGACCTACTTCCAGGGGCTCAAGGAGGGCGTCGCCGGCCTGACCCCGGAGGACCTCGACGGCGTGCGGCAGATGGTGCGCGACCTCAACGCGCTCCTGGAGAAGCACGCCGCCGGGGCCGACACGAGCGCCGACTTCCAGGCGTTCATGGCCCGGCACGGGGCCTACTTCCCGCCGGGCCTCGACAGCGTCGACGACCTCATCGACCACCTGCACCGCCAAGCCTCGCAGATGGCGTCGCTGCTCGCCGGGATGAGCCGCCAGATGCGCGAGGAGCTGCAGCAGATGATGGACGACCTGCTGCGCGACGACCGGCTGCGCTGGGACATGGCCCGCCTCGCCGGGAACCTGCAGTCGCTCCGCCCCGAGCTGCCGTTCGGCGAGCCGTACCCGTTCTCGGGCGACGAGCCGATGGGCCTGGTCGACGCGCTGGCCGCCATCGACCGGCAGCAGCAGTACGACGCCATGCAGGAGCAGCTCACGTCCGTCCGCGGTCCGGACGCGCTCGACGGCCTGGACCGCGACCTCCTGCGGGACCTCGGCGGCGACGACGCGGCCGACGACCTGGACAGCCTGCGCGAGCTGACGCGCGCCCTGGAGGAGGCCGGGTACCTGGAGCGCGACAGCGGTCGCCTCGAGCTCACCCCGCGGGCGGCTCGCCGGCTGGGGATGCGCGCCCTGACCGACATCTTCAGCCGCCTGCGGCGGGAGTCACTCGGCGGGCATCCGCTGCCGACCGCCGGTGGCGGCGGCGAGCCGACCGACGAGACGAAGGCGTACGCGCACGGCGACCCCTTCGCGGTGGACCTGAACCGGACCCTCTTCAACGCCATGGCCCGCAACGGGCCGGGGACGCCGCTGCGCCTCTCGCCGGACGACTTCGAGGTGCGGCGCAGCGAGGAGACGACCATCTCGTCCACGGTCCTGCTGCTCGACATGAGCCGCTCCATGCTCCTGCGCGGCTGCTCGACCGCGGCAAAGCGCGTGGCCATGGCCCTGCACACGCTCATCCACACCAAGTACCCGCGCGACCGGCTGTACGTCGTCGGCTTCGCCTACTACGCCCGCCAGATCAAGCCGGAGGCGATCGCCACGCTGTCGCCGTACGAGTTCGAGTACGGCACCAACCTGCAGCACGCGCTAATGATCGCCCGGCAGCTACTCGGTCGCCGCGCCGGTGGCAACAAGGAGATCGTGGTCATCACCGATGGCGAGCCGACGGCGCACATCGCCAACGGCCAGGTGGAGTTCGCCTACCCGCCCACGATCCGGACCATGCAGTCCACCCTGCGCGAGGTGGGTCGCGCCACGCGCGAGGGGATCGTCATCAACACCTTCATGCTCGAGCGGTCGCGCTACCTCTCCGACTTCGTCGACCTGATGAGCCGGATCAACCGCGGCCGTGCCTTCTACGTCGAGCCGGAGCGCCTGGGGGAGTACGTGCTGGTCGACTACGTCAGCAAGAAGACGAAGCGCGTGGCCTGAGGCCGCCGCATGCCGGTGTGGGATGCGGAGATCTCCGTCGACGAGGCGCTCGCCGGGCGGCTGATCGCCGAACAGTTCCCGCGGCTCGCCGGCCGTCCGCTGCGCTTCCTGGCGGCCGGCTGGGACAACGCCGTCTTCGTGGTCGACGAGGTGTGGGCCTTCCGCTTCCCGCAGCGCGCCGTCGCCGTGCCAGGCATCGAGCGCGAGATCGCGGTCCTCCCCCGGCTGGGCCCGATGCTGCCGGCGCCGGTCCCGGTGCCGACGCACGTCGGCCGCGCATCGGATGCCTACCCGTGGCCGTTCTTCGGGGCGCCGCTCATCGAGGGGACCGAGCTCGCCGCCGCCGGCGTCGATGCCGACCGCGCACGGCTGGCGGGCCAGCTCGGCGCATTCCTGGCCGCGCTGCACGATCCGGCCCTCGCCGACCGCCACGGCGACCTCCTCCCCGTGGACCCGATGCGCCGCGCCGACATGCCGGCTCGCGGCGCGATCGCCCGCAAGTGGCTGGACGAGGCTGCCGAGGCCGGCATCTGGGACGGCGCGCTCGACGCCGAGGCCGATGCCCTCGTGCTGCGGGCCGCCACCGCACCGGAGGCCAGCCGGCTGAGCGTGGCGCACGGCGACCTGCACCTGCGGCACGTGGTGGTCGATCCGGACTACGGCATGGCCGGGGTCATCGACTGGGGCGACCTGTGCCTGGCCGACCCTGCCATCGACCTGTCGCTGGCCTGGACCGCCTTCGAGGGCTCGTCTCGAGCCGCCTTCCTGGACGCGTACGGGCCGCTGGACGAGGCGGCCGAGCTCCGCGGCCGGGTGCTCGGCCTGATGCTGTGCGGGGCGCTGGCGGTATACGGCAGGACCGAGGGCCTGTCCTGGCTCGAGGCCGAGGCTACCGCGGGGTTGCGCCGCGTGCTGGAGGGTTGAAGGAGCAGAATCGGCGCATGACCAGGCCACTGAAGGTCGGCGTCCAGCTTCCCGAGGTCGAGTACGTCGCGACCTGGGCGCAGCAGCGCGAGATGGCGCTGGCCGCGGAGGAGATCGGGCTCGATTCGCTGTGGATCGGGGACCACCTGCTCTACCGGGACGACGGCCGGCCGACGCGCGCGCCGTGGGAGGCCTGGAGCACGCTCGCCGCGCTGGCCGCGGTGACGCGTCGGGTCCAGATCGGCCCGCTGGTCGCAGCGACCAGCTTCCACGCCCCGGCCATGATCGCCAAGAAGGCCGTCACCATCGACGAGATCAGCGGCGGACGCTTCATCCTGGGCCTGGGGGCGGGGTGGAACCGCCCCGACTACGACGCATTCGGCTTCCCGTACGACCACCGCGTCGCCCGCTTCGAGGAGGCGTTCACGATTATCCGCACGCTGCTGCGCGAGGGGCACATCGACTTCGCCGGGACCTACTACCGGGTCGACCGCGGCGAGCTGCTGCCTCGCGGCCCACGCCCGGGCGGCCCGCCGCTCATGGTCGGGTCGGAGGGTCCGCGGATGCTGGCCATCACGCTGCCGCACGTCGATGCCTGGAACGCGTGGTTCACCTGGTTCGGCAACACGCCGGACGGATACCGAGCGCTGCGCGCGCAGATCGACGAGGCGTGCCGCCGGGCCGGCCGCGACCCGGCGGAGGTGGAGCGCACCGTCGCCATCTTCGTCGCGTTCCCGGGGGCTCGGGGGCGAAGCCAGGGCGACCTGGACGGCGAGGACGTCGAGCCCATCAGCGGCGAGCCGGAGCTGCTTGCCGGGCGCCTGCGTGCGTTCGCCGAGGAGGGCGTGGCGCACGTGCAGCTGGTGCTCGACCCGATCACGGCCGACACGATCCGGGGGCTGCGACCGGCGCTCGAGCGCCTGGACGCCTGAGGCCGCCCGAGACCCGGCTGGTATCCTCGCCCTCCGATGGACGAGCTACCACCCCCGGTCCCGCTCGGCGCGACCGGGCGCCTGGAGGCGCAGCCGCTGGTCAACACGGTCGGCGACCACGCCATCCTGGTGCGCCAGGGCGAGAGGACGCGGGCCCTCATCACCGGCGAGTCGGCCCCGGAGCGCGACCGGGTGGTGGTCGTGCCGCTCGATGACGACGTCGAGCTGCGCATGGACGGCGACGCGCTCGCCGTCTGGCTGGCGCGGGGCTCGGTGAGCACGAACGTGGCCCGCGTGCCCGCCTGGGCCAGCGCCATCGGGCTGGTGGCCGTCATCGGATTCGTGGCCTTTGCGCTCATCGGCTCCGTCACCGCCTTCGGCTGGCTCGTGGAGGCGCTGCGGTGACCGACGCCGGCGGGCGGCGCGTCGAGCCGCCGGCTGCCGGGCTCATCGCCATGCGGATCACCGTCGAGTACGGGTCGGCCGACGGGTTCACCCAAACCGTGGAGCGGGCGCTGGCGCGAGGCGGGGAGCGCGGCGCGACGATCGTGGCGCAGCTCGACCGCGGCGACCTGGCGATCCACATCCCGCGCGAGGACGGACCGAGCTGGAACACCGTGCCGCTGGTGCACATCCACCGCGGCCTGCCACCCCGTGCCGAGGACTGGGCCGCGGCCAACGCCGTGCTGGAGAAGCTGGAACGCTACCGGTGAGCGACGAGCTCGGCTCCGTGCTGCGGCGGTTCGAGCGGCAGCCGGCGGGCGCCAGCGTTGAACCGATGACGCCGGACCACGAGCGCGTCCTGCGCTCGATGATGGCCCGCTTCGCCACCGGCGTGACGGTGGTGGCGGCGCGTCAGGGGCCTCTGCTGGCCGGCATGACCGCCAACGCCATCGCCAGCATCAGCATCAACCCGCCGCTGATGATGGCCAGCATCGGCCAGCGCTCGGAAACCCACGCGGCCATCACCTCCAGCCACTCGTTCGCGGTCAGCGTGCTGGCCGCGGACCAGCGGCGCCTGGCCGATTGCTTCGCCCAGGCGACCACCGCGGCCAAGCTGCAGCGCTTCTGCGACGCGCCGTGGCACGAGGGCGAGACGGGCTCCCCGATCCTGGACGGGGCGATCGCCTACTTCGACTGTCGCCTGGTGGCCCGGCATCCGGGCGGTGACCACAGCATCTTCGTCGGCGAGATCGTGGCCGCCGGCTTCGACGAGGCCGCGGAACCGCTGATCTGGTACGGCTCCCGCTATCGCCAGCTGTCCGCCGAGGATCCCGGCTGAGCGACCGCGGCCCTTCGCCAGGTCAGCTCACGCCGCTCTCTTCGCCGGGAAACAGGCTGTCCGCCAGGGTGGAGTCGGTCTCGCCCAGCTGCTCCTGGACCGCACGCAGGAAGTCGCGGAAGTCAAAGGGCTTGGTGAGGACCGGTGCCAGGTCGCTGAGCCTCTCCGCGCCCTCATCGCTGACCGCCGTCACGAAGAGCACCGGGATGTCCTGATACTCCACCCGCTCGCGCAGGGAGCGCACGATGGTCGACCCGCTCTCGACGGGCATCATGTGGTCCAGGATCAGGAGGTCGGGCCGATCGCCGTCCACCAGCGCCACGTACAGGCCCTCGGCGCCCTCGAACCCGCGCGTCTCGTAGCCCACCTCGTTCAGGACCGCGACCATCGCCGCGCGGATCAGCGGCTCGTCGTCGACGACCCAGATCGATCTCCCCACGCCGGTGTCTCCCATTTCCGTGAAGTGTGCAAGCCTAGCCGGGTGGCGCGGGCGGTGTCGCGCCACCCGACGCGGACATGGCCGCCAGCGCCTCGCCGATGATGCTCACGGCCGAGTCGATCTCCGTGTCGGTCGTGACCAGCGGCGGAATCACGCGCACGACCTGGCTCCACGTGCCGCAGGTCAGCAGCAGCAGCCGGCGGTCGAATGCCTCGCGCAGCAGCCCCCCGGCCAGCTCGGGGAGCGGGGCCAGGGTCGTCGGGTCGGCGAACTCGATGCCCACCATCAGGCCGCGGCCGCGGACCTCCGCCACGCCGTGGTGGCCGGCGGCCGCGCGGCGAATGCCGGCCAGCAGCCGCTCCCCCTGGCGCCGGGCGTTGTCCAGCAGCCCCTCGGCGGCGATGACGTCCAGCGTGGCCAGGGCGGCCGCGCAGGCAACCGCGTTGCCGCCGTAGGTCCCGCCGTGCGCGCCGGGGGCGAAGCGCTGAAGCAGCTCGCGCCGCGCCATGATTCCCGACAGCGGCATGCCTGATGCCAGGCCCTTGGCCATGACCAGGATGTCCGGCCGCGCGTCGTACCACTCGGTGGCCCACATCCGCCCGGTGCGGCCGATGCCGGTCTGCACCTCGTCGGCGATCAGCAGGATGCCGTGCCGGTCGGCCACCTCGCGCAGGGCCGGCAGGAAGCCATCCGGCGGGACGACGTAGCCGCCTTCGCCCAGGATCGGCTCGACCAGGAAGGCGGCCACGTCATCGGGATGCACCAGCGTGGCGAACAGCTCATCCAGCGCCGCCAGGCTGTGGACCAGGGCCGCCTCATCGGTCCGGCCGGTCGGGTTGCGCAGGACGTACGGATACGGCGCGTGATGGATGCTGCCGGGCAGCGGCTCGAAGTGGCCGCGGAACTTCACGCCGGAGCTGGTCAGGGCCATGGCCGCGTGGGTTCGACCGTGGAACCCGCCGCGGAAGGCGATGATCGCGGGGCGACGGGAGGCGTACCTCGCCAGCTTCACGGCCGCCTCGACCGCCTCTGCGCCCGAGTTCGACAGGAAGACGCCGGCCTCCTCGCCATCGGCCAGGCCCGGCATGGTGCGCGGCAGCCGCTCGTGCAGGTCGAGCCCGGGCTTGTGGTAGACGATGTTCTGCTGGGCGTGGATGACGTGCGCCGCCTGGTCGGCGATGGCGGCCGCCACCCGCGGGTGCGCGTGGCCGGTGTTGGTGACGCCGATGCCGCTGGTGTAGTCCAGGTACCGCTCCCCGTCGATGGTCTCCAGCCACGATCCCTCGCCGCGCTCGACGACCAGGTCGGTGTAGCGGGCCCACACGGCGGGGACCCGCGAGCGGCGCGCGAGCCAGCGTTCGCGGTCGCCGGCCTGGTCGGCGGTCAGAACGTCGGAGGGGTGTTGATCCATAGCAATCGCGTCTCCCCGCCGGCGCCGTTGCGCCAGCGATGCGGAAGGTCGGACGGGAAGGTCAGTGCGTCGCCGGCCCGAAGCCGGTAGCGCTCATGGTCCCCGACCCAGAACGTGACGTCCCCGTCGAGCACGTAGACGAACTCCTCGCCCTCGTGATCGTACGCCCCCTTGCTGGTGGCGCCGGCGCCGAGCACGAACAGCTGCGGCTCCAGGAGCACGGCGCTGCGCGCAAGCTGCTCGATGCGGACCTCGGACCCCAGCGACAGCACCTCGCGATCCTGGCACCGAACCCTGCGCGCCGCCGGCAGCCGCCGCTGGAAGAGGTCCAGCGTGGTGATGCCATAGGCGCGCATGAGGCGCCGCAGGCTCGCAATGCTCGCCCCCGTGGCATTCCGCTCCAGCGCGGACAGGAAGCTCGTGCTGAGCCCCGCCCGGTCGGCCGCCGCTTTCAGCGAGAGGCCGCGAGCCACGCGCTGGGAGCGCAGCCCATGGCCGTCCAGCCGGCTGTGTGGCGCGGGTCGCGAACGCACGGCGGAGGACGACAGCAGGCGTCGGATCCCGCGGGCCTGCAGGTGCTCGGCGCGCATCCGACGGATGCGCCGCAGCCGTGCCAGGTCCGCGTCGCTGTACAGCCGGT
>JAPSGM010000136.1 GCA_031177555.1 Chloroflexota bacterium | reverse complement strand
CGAGCGCGTGGCCCCGGGCCGCTACCCGCGCGGCTCGCTGGGCGCGGTCACGACCCACGACCTGCCGACCGTGGCGGGGCTGTGGCACGGCACCGACCTGGATGCCCAGCGCCATGCCGGCCTGGCGCCCGACGCGGCCCGCCTGGCGAGGCTGCGCGACCGCGTCCGCCGCGTGGCCGACGTGCGCGCGGACGCCGGGGTGGACGAGGTGGTGCTGCGGCTGCACGCGACGCTGGCCGCGTCCCCCTCGCTGCTGGTCAGCGCCACGCTGGAGGACGCCCTGCGCGTGGAGCAACGGCCGAACCTGCCCGGCACCGCGCAGGAGCATCCGAACTGGTCGATCCCGCTGCCCATCCCGCTGGAGGCGCTCGTCACCGATCCGTTCGTCGAGCGGCTGGCGACGGCGCTGCAGCGCCCGGCGGCGCGTCCCCGCGCCCAGCCAGCCCGCGGCTGAACCGACCGGCGAGCACCTGTGCGGCGACGAGCTGCGCCGCTTCCCTGGCCGACCGGCCGGTGGCTGGCTGAAAGGGCGACGGAGGGCAGCCTCACACCGATGCGAACCGCGCTCCGTGGTCGGTCAGCCGCCCGCTGGCTGAGGGAGACGTCAACGGCTCCGGGCGGGCATGCGGCGATCCCCGCTAGGCCGGCCGCAGGATGAGCGCAGCTAGCGGCGGCAGCGTCAGCGACGCCGACGCCGGCTGCCCGTGCCAGCTCTCGTCCTCGGCGACGAGGCCGCCCAGGTTGCCCAGGTTCGAGCCGCCGTAGTGCTCCGAGTCGCTGTTCAGGGCCTCCACCCAGCGGCCGGCGGCGGGAAGCCCGAGGCGGTACCCATGCCGTGGCACCGGCGTCATGTTCAGGACCACCACCACGACCTCGTCGCCGGCGCGCCTGATGTAGGAATAGACCGATGCCTCCACGTCGCTGGCATCGATCCAGGCGAAGGTCTCCGGCTCCGGCTCGGCCGCCCACAGCGCCGGCGTGGATCGGTACAGCGCCCCGAGGTCAGCCAGGTAGCGCCCGAGGGCCTCGCGCAGGCCCGACTCACCGATCTCCCAGGCCAGCGGCCGGTCGTGGTCCCACTCCTGCTCGTCGGCCAGCTCGATCCCCATGAACAGCAGCTTCTTGCCCGGCTGGGTGTACATCTCGGCCAGCAGCGTGCGCAGGTTGGCGAAGCGCTGCCACTCGTCGCCGGGCATCTTGCCCAGCAGCGAGCCCTTGCCGTGCACCACTTCGTCGTGCGAGAGGGGCAGCACGAAGTGCTCGGTGCGCATGTACAGGCCGCGGAAGGTGAGCTTGTCGTGGTGGAAGCGCCGGTGCACCGGGTCCTCGCCGAAGTAGGCCAGCGTGTCGTGCATCCAGCCCATGTCCCACTTGAAGCCGAAGCCCAAGCCGCCCAGGTAGGTGGGCCGCGAGACGCCGGGGAAGGCGGTCGACTCCTCGGCGATGGTCACCGCGCCGGGGTAGCGGCCGTAAACCTTCTCGTTGACCTCACGCAGGAAGGCGATGGCGTCGAGGTTCTCGTTGCCCCCGTAGCGGTTCGGGGTCCACTCGCCCTCCTCGCGCGAGTAGTCGAGGTAGAGCATCGAGGCCACCGCATCGACCCGCAGCCCGTCGACGTGGTAGCGGTCCAGCCAGAACAGGGCATTGGCCACCAGGAAGTTGCGCACCTCGGGGCGGCCGAAGTCGAAGATGAGCGTCCCCCAGTCCGGGTGCTCGCCGCGCTGCGGGTCGGGATGCTCGTACAGCGGCGTGCCGTCGAAGCGGCGCAGGGCGAAGTCGTCGGTCGGGAAGTGGGCGGGCACCCAGTCCACGATGACCCCGATGCCGGCGTTATGCAGCGCGTCGACCATGGACCGGAAGTCATCGGGCGAGCCGAAGCGCGCCGTCGGCGCGTAGTAGCCGGTGACCTGGTAGCCCCACGAGCCGTCGAAGGGGTGCTCGGCCACCGGCAGCAGCTCGACGTGGGTGAATCCGAAGCGGTGGCAATGCTCCGCCAGCTTCTCGCCCGCCTGCCGGTAGCCCAGCCACGACCCGTCCGGGTTGCGCATCCACGACCCCAGGTGCACCTCGTAGATGGCCATCGGAGACCGATACGGATCGTGTGCCGCGCGCTCGTCCATCCATGCCTGGTCGGTCCAGTGGACGGCGTCCGCCTCCAGGTCCCAGACCCGGGAGGCGGTCTCGGGTCGCACCTGCATGCTGAAGGCGAGCGGATCGGCCTTGAGGCGCAGCGTTCCGTCGCGACCCAGGATCTCGTACTTGTACAGCTCGCCGGGGCCGATGCTGGGGACGAACAGCTCCCACACCCCGCTGGCCCCGAGCGAGCGCATCGGAAAGAGGCGCCCGTCCCAGCGGTCGAAGTCGCCCACGATGCGCACGCTGCGCGCGTTCGGCGCCCACACTGCGAAGGCCACACCGGCCGTGTCGGCCATCGTGCGGGGGTGAGCGCCCAGCACCTCCCACAGCCGCTCGTGGCTGCCCTCGCCGATGAGGTGCAGGTCCAGTTCACCGAGCGTCGGCAGGAAACGGTAGGGATCGTCGCGCTCCCAGTCCTCCCCGTCGGCGAAGCGGAAGCGCAGCCGGTAGTCGAGCGGCAGATCCGTGCCGGGCAGGAAGGCGGCCCACAGGCCATGGTCGAGGGGCTGCATGGTGACCGGCGCGCCGTCGGCTGGCAGGAGCTGCACGCCCGCGGCGTCGGGATGGAAGGCGCGCACGACCGTGCCGTCGGCCGCGGCGTGTGCGCCCAGGACGGAATGCGGATCGTGGTGCTCGCCGCGCGCCAGCCGCTCGCGGTCGGCGGGAAGGGGAGCCAGCTCGGTTTGCGTCACAGGTTGGACCATACCCGCTCCTACTCCCGCAAGTCCCGTGCGAGGGCGAGCCGCAGGCGCAGGCGGAGCCGCAGGTCGGCTCCCGGAGCCAGCACGACCGGCGCATCCGGCTCGCCCGCCGCCAAGCGGCGGAAGGGGTCCGGGCCATGGGTCTGGGGCTCGATCGCGACGGCCTCGATTCCCTCCGGGCATGCGACCGCCACGAGGGCCGTGCCGGCGGAGCTGCGCACATCGAGTGTCGCCCGCACACCGAGCGTCGGCCAGGACAGGTCGATGGCGGGCTCGGCCAGGGCCGTCCACGTCCCATCCAGGCCGTCGGCCGGTGCCCCGAGCGAGCGCAGGTCATGCGCGCCCGTCACCCGCTGCGGATCGACGGCGGACGCGACATTCGACGCATACGCCGCGGCAGCGGGGACGCGCAGCTCGATTGGCCTTCGGAACCACGGGTGCAGGCCGAGGCCGGCAGGCATCGGCTCATCGGCCAGGTTCGTGAGGCGGTAGTCCAGCTGCAGCTCCGCGTCATGCAGGCCCAACGCCAGGCGCACCGCGAATGGCCATGGCCATTCCGAACCGCGGCTCCACGTGAGTCCGAGCGTGCCGTCGTCGCGAGCCTGCCACGGACGCCGTGCCGCCAGGCCGTGGATGGCGGTGCCGTCGGGGAAGTTGGCGGCCAGCTCCACGACTCGTCCCGCGACAGTGCCGCGGCCAGCGGGCGCCCGATTGCACCACGGCGCCATGGGATAAGCGCCCCAGAAGAAAGGGTCCTCGCCATGCGTGGCCGGATCATCGGGCGTGCGCAGCAGGTCGTGGCCAAAGGCCCGGAGGCGATGGATCCGCCCGCCAAGCTCGGGCAGGAACGAAACCTCGACCGCCCGGGACCGCAGGACGACTTCTGGCGGGCCGCTCATCCCGGCGGCGTCTTCGCCCCAGTCGTCGGTCGGTTCACGGCGCGACCTCTCCCGGCGCCCAAGCGCGCACGCGTCCGGCCTGACGGTCGACCACGAACCATCCGTCGGCGTCGACCCTGTGCCAGGTGCTCACTTCGCCGTCGGGCCAGATGACGCGGACCTCGGCCTCGCGGGCGGAGCCGATCCCGACGTGGATCGGGCCCGAATGGCCCGAGACATGGCCGCCGCCGACGGTCCGCTCCACCCGCCAGATGCGTGCGCCTGCGCGTACCTCCACCCAGGCGCCGATTGCGTCGCGGTTCGCGCCGCCCTGTACCGGCCACACCGCGAGCCAGTGGACCGTGGGCTCGTCTCCGATCCCGTCGGCGACGCCGAGGTTCCGCCACAGGCCCACGTTCTCACGCCGGTTCACGACGACGAGGTCGAGCAGGCCGTCGAGGTTCAGGTCCACGAGCGCAGCGCCGCGTGCCCGGAGGTAGCTGACGACCCCGGCATCCACTGCTCCCTCCACGAAGGTGCCGTCCGCCTGCCCGATGAGCAGGTTGCTCGGATCTTTCATGGCGTACTCCGACTGGGCCTCGACGTTGCCCTTCGCCACGAAGAGGTCGACGTAGCCGTCATTGTTCACGTCCTCGAACTGCGCGTGCCAGGCCGTCGAAGGCAATGGATCACCGCCGGCGTAGGGGTGGTGCACGGTGACTCGACGCTCGATGGCGATGTCTCGGTAGTGCGGCTGGTCCGGACCGTCGGCGAGCGTCTGCAGCTTGTTGTCGGCCTGGTTGGTGAGGAACACTTCGGGGTAGCCGTCGCCGGTGAGGTCGCGGCTGGCGATCCCCATGCCGAAGAGGCGCATCGGCTGCCAGCCGTCGTCGGCCGTCCATGCGCTCGGCTCGCGACCAGGCGCCATCCGCCACAGCTGCTCGATGCCGTCGCGGTTGTAATGCCGGTCGTTGGAGGCGCGCAGGTCCCGCCGGCCCGATCGGTCCCAATCGCTGAAGAGCATCGAGAGTGGGCACCAGCCGGGGGTGAGCGGCGCGGGTGACGCATACGAGCGTCTGTCGGTCCGCGGGCGCAGCATCTCGTTGTCGTCACACTGGTATGTCCTCGCCTCGACGGACTCGAGCGTGAGGTAGTTGCCGAAGGCTAGCGTCGGCATCGCGTCGGGGTCGTCCCAGGTGGCGCTGAACGCCGTGGACCAGGAGTTTCCGCCGGCGTAGTCCCATTCCTCATTGGCGCGCTCGAACCGGCAGTCGCCGAGCCCGCGCAGGAGGACGTTCTGGCCGATGCGCAGCGCTACGAGGTCGGTGTGGCCATCGCCGTCGAGGTCGAGCGGGTACGCTCCGGTGACCCGCCCGAGGTCGGTCACCGGTGATGCGATCCGCTCGAAGCGAAGCTCACCGCCGACCGGGCTGACATTCCGGAACAGTGCCGCGGGCCGGCTGCCACCTGCAAGGTAGAGGTCCTGCTGCCCGTCGTCGTCGCAGTCCAGGGCGGCGACGCCACCGCCGACGAAGTAGGTGAAGTCGCCGCTGTAAGCGTGCACCAGTCCAGCGGCCACCGCCTCCTCAACGTAGTGCGGCGCCCCCAGCGCGACCGCCGCCGTCGGCGCCCGCCACAAGGCGGCCACCCCGAGCGCCGACGCCGCGAGGACGACGACCGGGACGATGACGAGGATCAGCGCGCGGCGACTCACGGCGGCAGCATTGAATCACATCGACTCATCGACTCCCGCTTGCGAGACCGCCGTACGATGCACGCGTCGAACGGCGGCCATCGGAGGAGGACCGCGGCAGTGGAGATCGCATCAGGCGGGACGGGACCGTCCGAGGGCGCCGCGCGGGCGTCCAGG
>JAPSGM010000328.1 GCA_031177555.1 Chloroflexota bacterium | reverse complement strand
GTGCCGGCGCGCGCGCTCGCCGTGCTGGGGCTCGGCCTCGCCATGGGCGCCTGGATCGGGCGACAGCTGCCGGCGCTGCTCCTCACGCTCGGCGCCACGGTGGCGATGGGCGTGACCCTGTCCCTGCTCATCGACGCCCAGATGGCGCGGGACGCGGAGGCCGTGCCGATGCTCGCCATGCAGGAGGCGGGCATCACCAAGGTCTACGGCTCCGGGTTCCGGAAGGACGCCACCGGCAAGGTGGTCGGCTACGACGAGTATTACGCCCGGCCCGATGCCATCCTGGTCGACGACCCGCCGGGGTGGACGCCCGTCGTATTCGGCGTGCCCGGCAGCCGGTACGGCGACATCGTGGTGCGCGAGTCCGCGATCCTGTCGGCCGTGGCGGTCGGGGCGGTCGGCGCCGGCCTCGTCGTCATCCGGCGGAGGCGACCGGCGTGACGGCCGTGCGGCGCGCCTTCCTGCTCGGGTGGCGGCTGCATCGGGCGGAGCTGGCGGCTGTGACGATCGCATCCGCGGCCATCTCGCTGGTCTGGCTGCGGACGGCCGCCGAGCTCGACGCGGTGCACGGGGCCTGCCTTCGGATCGGGCCTTCGGTCGCCCCCTGCGGCGGGCTGCGCGAGTCGGGGCAGTACTTCGTGGGTGCCAGCCAGGACCTCATCCTGATGGTTGCGCCATTTGCCGCGGCGCTGCCCTTCGCGGCGGGCGTGGTGCTGGGCGCGCCGCTGCTGTCGCGCGAGCTCGAGCATCGGACGGCGCACATCGGCTGGTCGCTCGCGCGGACCCGGGCTCGGTGGCTCGGGCTGCGGCTGGTGCCGGTGCTGGTGATCGGGCTGCTGCTGCTCGTGCCCGTGGCCCTGGCGGGCGAGGTGCTGGCCCGCAGCTTGTACCCGCTCACCGATGCCGGCGAGAACTTCGAGCGCTACGGCGTACGCGGCCCGCTGCTCCTGCTGCGCTTCATCCCGGCGCTGGCCCTGGCCGCGCTGGCCGGGCTGCTCGTCGGCCGGCAGCTGCCCGCACTGCTCGTGGCGGGGGCGCTGGTGGCAGCGTTGGGCGCCGGCCTGACGTGGCTCCGTCCCTTCGGCGCCACGCCGGTGGAGCGGGCTCCCTCCGAACGGCCGGCCGACTGGCTAGGCAGCCTCTACGTGGGCGTCGTCTACCGCGACGCCGATGGCAACCTGCTGCGCGAGGAGGAGGCGTGGGCGCTGATGGTGGTTGCCGAGGGGGAGGAGATGGATGAGGCCCGGTTCCCACGCGAGACGTTCCTCGTCATCCCGGGCGAGCGCCTGCCCGAGGTCATGACACGCGAGGCCGGCGTCATCGGCGTCACGAGCGTCGCGCTAGCCGGAGCCCTGGCCGCCGCCACTCGCCGTCGACGCCCGCCCTGAGCGGTGCGCGGCGTCGTCCG
The DNA here is from genome assembly GCA_031177555.1 of Chloroflexota bacterium. GTDB lineage: Bacteria > Chloroflexota > Limnocylindria > QHBO01 > QHBO01 > JAPSGM01. The sequence continues at coordinate 845 of JAPSGM010000328.1, read as the reverse complement.
CCCGGTGCCGCTCGCCCGGCGTGACGGCACCCGACGCAACGGCCAGGACGGCGAGGCCGGCGAGGGCCGCGCCCGCCGCGAGGCCGCCCGCCGCCAGGTCCACACCGCTCGGGGCAGAGGCCATCGTGAGCGGCGGTCGATCCTCCGCGAGGCAGTCCTGCGGGCCGAAGAAGCGGACGTATCGGTCCAGGCCTGTGCAGAACTCGACGAGCTTCGTCGCGCCCCGCTCCCGCTTCTCGTCGGCGTCACCCACGCATTCGGGCCAGAAGCGCGGCTCCACGCTGAATCCCGCGCAGGACTCGAAGTAGATCCGTGCGCCACGCTGCCGCAGCTCCTCGGTGCCCGCGCGCCAGTCGGGACCGATGACCAGCGCGGAATCCAGGTAGCTGAGCAGGCCCGCAGCCAGGCCGAGCACGAGGGCACCGGCCACGATGATGAGCGCCGGGCGGTGCCGGCCGGAACGCTTCGCGTCGGGTCCTGCGGTGGTGCTCGCCATGGTCGCGTGGATCTCCCCGCGGGGTGAGCGCACAGTCTGAACACGGACGCGCGGCACGACAACCGAACGCGCCGGGCAGGCCGGCAAGGCGCCTAGAATCAGCCGATGGATGAGCAGAGCGTTCGCGACCATGCGCAGGCGCACGTCGACGCGCTGCGCGCCGGCGACATCGGTCTCGCCTCGCGAGAGATGAGCCCCGAGCTCCAGCGGAACCTGGGCGAACTGGTGGCGATGCTGCCGCTCCCGCTGACCGACGCGGCCGTCGAGTCGGTGGAGATGGCCGGAACCGCGTACGTGTCGGTGCTGCGCCTCACCGGGGACGCCGGCACGATCCGCGTCAATGCCCGCT
>JAPSGM010000135.1 GCA_031177555.1 Chloroflexota bacterium | reverse complement strand
CTCGTGGGCGCGGCGGAGGGAGACCGTCGGACGCAGGCGCTCATCACGACCTGGCTGGCGCAGCTGTACGCCATGGCCGGTGACCTGGATCTTGCCCGCCAGACGTACGCGGCCGGCAGCGTCATGCTGGCCGAGCTCCGCGAGGGAGAGGGCTCGCTGCTGCGTCCCTCGATGGAGCAGGCGCAGATCGAGTTGGTGGGCGGAAACCTGGCCGCCGCCGAGAGCGCCCTGCGCCAGGACGCCGATGCGCTGCGGGCCATCGGCGAGCGCTACATCCTCTCCGGGGTGCTGGGGACACTGGCCAAGGTGCTCGTCTCCCAGGGCCGCGTGGCGGAGGTGAGGGCGCTCGCCGACGAGCTGCAGGAGCTGGCCACCCCGGACGACGTGGTCGCCCAGGTCGAGTGGCGCGGTTTCCGCTCCCTGGTGGCGGCGGAGGCCGGCGAGGTCGACGAGGCGGAGCGCCTGGCCCGCGAGGCGCTGGCCATGGCGGAAGGCACCGATGCTCCGGTCCTGCAGGCCGAGGCGTACCTGCGGCTGGCGTGGGTGCTGCGGTCCGCCGGCCGCCGGCCAGAGGCGGACGCGGCCTACGAGCAGGCCCTCGGCCGGTATCGGGCCAAGGGCCATGTCGTGCCTCAGCTGGTCAGGCTGGAGGGCTGATTCCGAACCCTCCGGCGCGCCGGATCAGTGGTACTTCACCCAGCCGTTCTGCGCGGCGTAGATCGTGACCCGCCCATGGCCTCCGGCGAGGTTCTCGAACATCGCGCACTCAGCCGTCCCGTCGCAGAACTTCGCCTTCGGGACTTCATGCGCGGTAATCAGGCCGCCGTCGTGGATGTGGATGACGTTGAGCTTGCCGAAGTTCACACCCTTCAGAGCGGTCTTGTGGAATTCGATGACGACCTTGCTCATGCCGAACGTGGCAGTGCCATCACCGAGGTGCAGCTCGGACGTCGGGAGCGCTGCGCATGGCGCGAAGGCAGCCGGGCAGCCGGGATCGATGACAGCGTTGTCGTCGGCTACCGTCGCAATGAGATTCGCGACATCCTCCCGGAGAGGGTCCATCGAGGTAAAGGTCAAATTCGAGGCACTGATGGCGTCGGTGGTAACGGGCTGGGCGTTAAGCGCAAAGCCGCCACCGCGATCGCCGCTGTTCGAGATGGTCGTCGGTCCGACGTGGAACGGAAGACAATCGCCACGGCTGTTGTCACTTTCAGTGCAGAACGAGCTTCCCGTCCCAGACGTCTGCCACCATCCGTGGATACCGGCATCAGCCACCCCGGTTGGCTGGTAGGCGACAACGATCGTGGCAGCCTCCCCGGCGCTCAGCGACCCGAGGTTACACATCAATGGGAAGCTCAAAGAGGCACAGCCCCCGGAGACCTCAATACCGTTCTTGAAGACCGCCGCGTATACGGGCACTGGACCGGTGACTGGCGGAGAAACCAGCGTGTCGTCCGTCACGGGGCTATATGGCTGCTGGAAGAACGCCGTGACCGACAGCGACGGGATGTTACTCGGGCCATTGTTCTTGACGGAAGCGGAGTAGCCTGCGGCACTACCCGTCTTGACGATGCTCGGCAACAGGTCGGAGCCGGCCCGCTCCCAGGATGGCGTTGCGGCCAGCGTTGCGCCCGGCAGGGCGATGAGCGCGACCAGCAGACTCAAAGAAAGCGCGGTGGCCAGCATGGTACGCAGGGAATGCACAGGGCTCATGGGAAAGTTTCCTCGCAGCTCGGGTCTCCGTCTCCCCTCGGGGGCACGCCGAGGCCGGGAGTGCCAGCCTGCGGAGCCACAGTGTACCGCCCAGACCGGCGACTGACTAGTACTTTGGTCTGGAATTTTCCCCACCGGACCGATGCGGACCGCTCCGGCGGACTGCCCGAGGCCTAGCCCCCGCTGGGTCACGGTCGGTGTCCACCGTCCGACACGTGGCGTGGTTCCTTCGCGACCGCCGCGGTGTCGCGGTTCGAACCCCCAGCTCCATCGGCCCCGCAGGCTGGCCGCAGGCCAGCCGCGGATAATCGGGCCCGGCCATGCGAATCCATGAGAAGGGCAACCCCGACGGCGCACCGCTGGTCCTCCTGCACGGGCTGGCGAGCTCGGCGCGCTGCTGGGAGCGGACGCTGCCGGAGCTGGAGCGCGATCGCCGGCTCCTGCTCGTCGACCTGTTCGCCGGTGGTACGCGCCGCTTCAGCCTGGAGGACGCCGCGACCCAGCTGGCCGAAGAGCTGCGTGCCCGCGGTGTGACGCGGGCCGACCTGGTCGGGCACTCGATGGGCGGGCTCATCGCCCTGCACGTGGCGACGTCGTCGCCCGATCTCGTCTCGAGCCTCGTCCTGGTCGGCGTGCCGGCAATGCGGGTCACCAGGGCGCGCATCGGCCGGCTCGGCGCCGTCGCACGCTCCTCGATCTCGCGGCGGGCGTCGGCCGTGAGCCTGGTCGTTGGAAGCCTGCTGCGGACCAGCCCGCTGCGCGTGCTGGCGGCCACCCGCGCGACGTTGCGGGCGGACCTGGCTGCGCAGGCCGCCGCGGCCACCGGGATCCCGACGCTCCTGGTCTGGGGCGCTGAGGACCGCATCGTCCCGGTAGAGGTTGGCCTCCAGCTGGCGCGGCGCATGCCCGACGCCGAGCTGGTCGTGATCCCCGTGGCCGGTCACCAGCCGATGTGGGAACGCCCCGAGGCCTTCAGCGAGGCGCTGGCCGCGTTCCTCGATCGCTGACGGCAAGCCGCTGCCGCACCACGTCGTCGGCTGCCTCCCGGCTCAGCCGGTCCCCGCTCACGACAGCCAGGAACGCGTCTCGCTCCAGAAGCATCACCTCGACGTCGCCAACCGCCCGGACGGTGGCTGTGCGCGGCACGTCGCGCAGCAGGGCGATCTCGCCGAACGAGTCGCCGGCTCCCAGTCGATGCAGAGGCGTGCCGCGCTGCGTGACCTCGACCGAGCCATCGGCCAGGACGTAGAACGTCTCCCCCACCTCGCCCTCCGTGACGATCGCGGTCCCTCCCGCGACATGGCTTGGGGTCATCCGGGAGGCGACCTCCTCGAGCATGGTCATGGGCAACTCGCGGAACATCGGCACGCCGCGGAGCAGCACCATTTGACGGCGCGGGATGACGGCACGGTCGTCCGCGGAGCGCACCCACGGCCAGGTCGCGATGGCGGCCACCGGCAGCAGCAGGCCGGTGATGATCAAGGCGCCGCGATCTCCCGCGACGCTGACGAGTATCGGTGCGAGCGCCGAGCCGATGCCCACGGTGAGCATCACGATCGCCTCGAGCATCCCGAACACCCGTCCGCGGACCGAGTTCGGGACCAGCCGCTGCAGCAGCGTGAGTCCGGATATGTCCAGCACCGCGTTTCCCGCGCCGAGCACTGCCAGCCCCAGCAGGGCCACGGCGACGCCCGGCAACAGGCCGATGACCAGGATCGGGAGCCCCCACATCAGGAGTCCGAAAAGGATCGGCGGCGTCAGTCGCAACCTGCCCACCAGCGTGACGGCGGCGACGGCGCCCACCAGCCCGCCGGCTCCGATGGCGGCGTTGAGGAATCCCACACCCTCCTCGCCGATGGCCAGCAGCTCGATGGCCACCACCACCAGCAGGACGCTGAGCACGCCACGCACGAGCGTCTGCAACCCGAACAGGCCGAGCATCAGGGCGACGTGGGGGTGGTGGCGGAGGGCCCGGACCCCGCCGAGCAGGAGGTCCCGAGAGCCGGTGGTGGGCATCGTACGCAGCAAAGCGGTCGCCGGACGAATACCGGCCACGCCCACAGCGGCCACGCCGAACATAAGGGCCGGGACGCCGAAGCTGAGGGTGGGCTGTCCCGTGCCGACCAGGATGGCGCCGATGATCGGGCCGAGCAGGATGCCCACCGCCTCCAGGGTGCTGCTCGCGACGTTGGCCACTACCAGGTCGTCCGGCGAGCGGGCCAATGACGGCATCATCGCCATGTGGCTCGGCCGGTGCAGCACGGCGAGCAGGCCGTCCAGCGACGCGATCGCGATGACGAGAGCGGGTGGCCAGCCGGCCAGCGAGACCAGAGCCGCTGCGCCGACCAGCGATGCCCGTCCGGCGTGCACGACCAGCAGCACTCGGTGGCGCGACCAGCGGTCGGCCAGGACGGAGAGTGCCGGCGCCAGGAACGCTGCCGGCATGGTGCGCACCAGGCCCACCACGCCCACGAGCGCCACGCCGCCGACACCGTAGGCGTACACGAATAGCGCCACGAGCCATGCCCACTCGCCCGTCCAGCCGAGCATCCACGCGGCCTCGGCGCGTCGGATCTCCGGGCTGGAGGCAACGCGTCGCAGGGACCACGCGGACGCCGCCATGCGCTGCAGCATCCGCTGATGCTAGGCCCGGGACGGGTCCATGCCTAGACTTGACCACATGGCAGCAACGCACGACCCGGGGCCGGAGGTCGCCGCCGAACGCGGCGAGGAGCACGCGGGCGCGTCCCGGCACCCCTTCCGCATCGGCGAGGGCACGGTGCGCGTGGGGACCGCCTCCTGGACCGATCCGACCATGACCGCCGCCGGCGTCTTCTACCCGCCCGATGCCAAGACGGCCGAGGAACGGCTGCGCTACTACGCCGACCAGTTCCCGATCGTGGAGGTTGACGCCACCTACTACGCCCTGCCCAACCGTCGCATGGGCGAGGTTTGGCTGGAGCGCACGCCGCCCGAGTTCACGTTCGATATCAAGGCCCACGCCCTGATGACCGGTCAGCCCTCGGAGGTCAAGCGGCTGCCGAAGGAGATCCGCGAGGAGCTGCCGGTGGAGCTCCTCGACAAGAAGCGGATCTACGGCCGCGACCTGCCGCCCGAGCTGTACGACGCCATCTGGGAGCAGTTCCTGGACGCGCTCAAGCCGCTGCACTCCGCCGGGAAGCTGGGCGCCGTCTTCCTCCAGTACCCGCGCTGGTTCTTCCCCTCCAACGAGTCACGCGACGCCATCGTGGAGGCCCGCGAGCGGCTGGGCGACGTGAGCACGGCCGTGGAGTTTCGCAACGGTTCGTGGTTCAACGAGAAGAACGCGGAGCGCACGATCCGCTTCCTCGAGAAGTACGAGATCCCGTTCGTGATGGTCGATGAGCCGCAGACGAAGTCCTCCCTGCCGCCGATCATGGCCGTCACCTCGCCTCGCCTCGCCGTGGTCCGATTCCACGGCCGCCGGGTCGAAACGTGGGAGGCGAAGGGCATCCCGGTGGTGGAGCGGTTTCGCTACCTGTACGACGACGATGAGCTGGGTGAGTGGGTGCCGCGCGTCCGCGAGGCCGCCGCCGCCGCGCGTGACGTCCACGTGCTCATGAACAACTGCTACGCCAACTACGGGACGACGAACGCGCGCGAGCTGGCCGCCCTGCTGCAATCGGAGGCCTGACGGCAATCGGTCCCGCCGATCCGGGCCGATCTTGCCCAAAATGAGAGGATCTCATCCTCCGTCGCTCAAGCGTCCGACGGCTGGCCCCTGGTTCGTCGAAAGTCGCTCCTAGCCGATGAGAGTTCCCAGGATCTCGGCGATGAGCCACACCGCGGCGACGGCCAGCAGTATCACCCCGAGCAGGATGGCGCCGAAAAACGCCCATTGC
>JAPSGM010000327.1 GCA_031177555.1 Chloroflexota bacterium | reverse complement strand
CCGGCTGGTGCGAGAGGTCGGCATCGATCTCCAGGAAGGCCTCGTACGAGCCGCGGGCCACGCCGTCGCGCAGCCCGGCCATCACCGCTCCCCCGCGCCCCGCCTTGGACGAACGCTCCAGCACCCTCACGCCCAGGGAGCGGGCCGCGCCGGCGGTGCCATCGGGCGAGCCGTCGTCCACGACCAGCAGGTCCGCCTCCGGGGCGGCCGCCCGCAGCCGCGGAACAAGGTGCGGCAGGTTCAGCGCCTCGTTGTAGGTGGGGATGACGACCAGCAGCTTCACGCGGAGTTCCCCAGGGTGGCATGCACCACGTCGGCGATGTAGTCGACGTCATCATCGGTCATGTCCGGATGGGACCCGATGTAGAAGCCGTTCGCCAGCGCGTGGCGCGCATTCGGGAAGGCATCGGCCGGGAAGTCCAGGACACCGTCGTAGCAGGGCTGCCCGATGATGGGCAGCAGGAACCGGGTCTCGACGCCCGCGCGCTCCAGGGCGATGGCCAGCCGGTCACGGATGTCGGCGGTGCGGCACACGATGGCGAACATCATGAAGGCGTGCTCGTTGCCGTCCGCGATGACCGGCAGCTGCAGGTCCGGATGCGCCAGCCGTTCCGCCAGCCGCGCCGCCACCTCCCGGCGCCGCGCCTGCTTCGCCTCCAGCCGCTCCAGCTGGCCGATGCCCAGCGCGGCTTCCATCTCCGTCGCCCGATAGGACTGCCCGATGGAGACGAAGTCGTACCGGCTCCACACCACGCGCAGCAGCGCCTCGTCGTTCAGCCCCTGGTCGTCGTCGATGCGCAGGTAGGCCGGGTTGCGACCGTGGTTCATGAGGCTGCGGAAGCGGGTGATGTTCTCGTCGTCATCGGTGAGCGCCAGGCCGCCGACGCCGGTCGTCACGATATGCGCCATGTAGGTGGAGAAGCAGCCAAAGTCGCCGAAGGTGCCGACCATCCGCCCCCGATGGCGCGCGCCCACCGTCTCGCAGCTGTCCTCCACGACCCGCAGGCCGCGCTCGGAGGCGATGGCCATGAGCGAGGTCATGTCGGCGGGCTGCCCGAAGAGATGGACCGGGATCATGGCCACCGTGCGGTCGGTGACGGCCGCCGCGGCGCTGGCCGGGTCCAGGTTCAGGGTCAACGGGTCGATGTCGGCCAGCACGGGCCGCAGCCGGTTGAACAGCACGACGTTCACGGTGGCCACGAAGGTCATGGCCGGGACGATCACCTCGCCGCCGTCGGCCCAGCGGTAGCGCTCCTTGAGCGCCTGCAGGGCGAGCTGCAGGGCGCCGGTGCCGCTGTTGCACATGGCCGCGTGGCGGCGCTCGTGGAGGGCGGCGAAGCGGGACTCGAACTCGGACATCATCGGTCCGGCGCTCAGGCGGCCGGACTCCAGTACCTGCTGGACGCGGGCGCGGTCGTCGGCAGTGATGTCGGCGGTGCCGACGCCGATGCGGCGTGTCGTCAATGGGTCCTCCCGGCGAGCGGCCCGTAGCATACCGGCACTCACGCTCAGGAGCGCACGAACAGCAGCAGCTGGACCCGGTGCGAGTCCGAGACCTGCTCCACGCGGTAGCCGTGCCGCTCCAGGGCGTCCGCCACCGGCTCGAACTCGGCAGGCGGGCGCGCGAGCGTGCCGTCGAGGATCAGCACCCAGATCCTCGCGTCGCGTCCCGACGCGTCCGCGATCATGGCCGGCACGTCGCCGCTGCGGGTGCTGGGCCGGCCCAGGAGGTTCGTCCCCTCCAGCGCGGGCGTGCGCTGGACGTAGTAGCGCGCCACCTCCCAGCCCAGCCCCACCGGGTAGGCCAGGATGGCGTCACCGTCCTCCGCCCGCTCGGCGACGGCCGCCACCGCCGCGCGCCAGTCGGCCTTCACCGGTGATACCTGCAGCAGCTGGGTCCCCGCCAGGCCCAGCACCAGCACCAGGGCAATCCCCGCCAGCCAGCCCCGGCGGAGCACGGGCGGGGCCGATGGCATGGCTAGGGCCGATGCCATGGCCAGGTGCAGCGATGGGACGGCGACGATCAGCGATCGGGCGATGAACATGGGCTTGACCAGCGAGGCGGCGAGCCCGGCGAGGATCGAGCCGGCGATCGAGAACAGGAGCAGGACCCACCCTGCCCGTGCGTCGTGGCGCGCCGCGCCGGTTCGCCACAGGGCACCGGCCGCTCCCACGCCGACGGCCAGGAACGCCGCCAGGTACGCGACGGCGAGCGACGTCCCGGTGACGGCCGGACCGGTATCGCCCACGACCGCCGA
>JAPSGM010000029.1 GCA_031177555.1 Chloroflexota bacterium | reverse complement strand
CAACGGCCGCCACAACCGTCGCGCCGACAAGGCCGATCCTTCGCGACGTGCGTGCGGTGGAGGACTCGGTCTCCGGCAGCTGACCGGTCGGCGCGGCGCGTTCCAGTGCCTCGAGCTCGGTGCGGAGGTGGTCGTCGCCGGTCATGGTGCGGACTCCTCCCCGAGGATGCCGCGCAAGCGGCGCTTAGCCTCGGCTACCCAAGTGGCAACGGTGCCTTCCGACGCGTCGAGGATCCGGGCGACCTGGGCCTGGGTGTAGCCGTCGACCACGTTGAGGAGCAGCGCGGCGCGCTGCCGCGGCGTCAGCTCACCGAGGGCGCGCCACAGGTCGATGCGCTCGGGGATGACCCAGCCGGGATCGGGCCGCTGCCCGCGGAGCCATCGGTCCCACAGGCGGCGGCGGCGCAGCCGGTTGAAGGCCAGGCGCAGGGCAATGGTGTGGAGCCAGGCTCGCGCATCGGTCCCGTCAAAGCGGTCCCAGGCCTGGAAGGCCCTCAGGTATGCCTCCTGCGCCACGTCCTTCGCCTCCTCCGCGTCGTGCAGCACCAGCGTCAGCCGCTGGACCAGCCCGGGGTAGTGCCGATCGACGGCGGCCGCGAAGTCGCCACGGTCCACGCGATCGGCTCCCTCCGGAGTGGCCCCTCACCTGAGTACAACACGCGGGCGACGGAAATCCTTGGACGGATGCTAGACGGTTCTGCTTGACGGTCCCGTCGACGCGCGCCGTTCGATGTTCGCTTCTGTCGAAATGAGCCTGTCGGCCGAGCTGATCGCCGACCGGCGAAGGGCAGCCGAGGCTGAAGATCACTCAGGCATCACGGACCCCGCGGAGAACGACGGCCTCTAGTCGTCCCCGAAGGGGTTCGGGCGCTTCGGCTTCTCGGGCAGGCGGAACACGTCCTCCTCGGACGGGCCCCTGGGCAGCGGCAGCGGCCAGTCGTCGCCCTCGTCCGCTGGCTTCGTGCGCGAGAGCAGGTCGCCCCAGCCGACCTCCGCCGCCTCGCCGGAGAGCTCGCGGCGCATGACCGGGTAGCGGTCATCGCCGGCGGCACGCTCGAAGCCACCGGCGGTGTAGATCGTCTCGGGTCCCGGTGAAGGGAGCCACGGATCGGCCACGCCCTCCGGGTACGCCTCCACCGCCACGATCCCGCGGCGGTCGAGCTCCTCGCACACCGCCTCGAGCAGCGCGGAGGCTGCCCCATCCCGGTCCTCATCGGTCTCGTCGACCTGCAGGCAGGTGATGACCCAGGGCGCAGGGGAGTCGGGGAGCTGGGGGTATCGGTCGCGGATGACCTGCGCGCGCGGGTAGGCGGAGATCGGGCCGAACTGGGCCCAGCCCACCGCCAGGCGGTCGCCGTCCGATGCCGTCCGCCAGGCGAGCATTCCGTAGGCGCCGGCCAACTGCTCACCGGAGAGCAGTCGCGAGAGCTTCAGCGAGCGGGCGGCGTCCGAGTCCTCCGTACTGCGCGAGCCGTCGACCCGCTCCCAGTAGTCGCAGGTCTGGCATCGGACGCCGGGCCGGGCCGGGGCGGGGATCTCGCCGAACGAGTCGGGGTCCACCACGGAGAAGAGCAGGTCAGCCATCGATCTCGAGCTCCCCCGCCCGCAGCAGCTCGCGCACGGCGGCGATGTCGGCGGCCGGCGGACGGTCCTCGGCCAGGTGCGGCACCAGCGCCCGTAGCCGGGCATGGGCACGCGCCACCCCGGCGCCAGGCGTCAGCGGCGCCCGGAAGTCCAGGCCCTGGGCGGCGCACAGCGCCTCGATGGCGAGCACCGCCTCGGTGCGGTCGACCACCTGGCGCAGGTGCAGGGCGGAGGTCGCTCCCATCGAGACGTGGTCCTCCTGGTTGGCGCTGGTCGGGATGGTGTCCACGCTGGCCGGATGCGCCAGGACCTGCATCTCGTTGACCAGGGCGGCGGCCGTGTACTGCGCGATCATGAGCCCGGAGCGCAGCCCGGGCGCATCGGTCAGGAATGGCGGGAGGCCGGACAGGTGCGCGTCCACCAGGCGGGCGCAGCGCCGCTCGCTGATGGAGGCAAGCTCCACGAGCGCCGTCTTGGCGTAGTCGATGGCCAGCGCCAGCGGCTCGCCGTGGAAGTTGCCGCCCGAGATCACCTCGCCGTCGGGAAAGACGAGCGGGTTGTCGGTGGCGGCGTTCATCTCCACGTCCAGCACGCGCTGCAGCTGATCGAGCGCGTCGCGGACCGCGCCGTGGACCTGCGGCATGCAGCGCAGCGAGTACGGATCCTGGACCCGGTGCGGGCTGTCGTGGTGACTGGCGCCGATCTCTGATCCGTCGAGCAGCGCGCGCAGGTGGGCCGCCACCGCAACCTGCCCCGGGTGCGGCCGCGCCGCGACCAGGGGCTCGGCGAAGGCCGCCGCGGTCCCCTCCATGGCCTCCAGGCTCATGGCGCCGATGACGTCGGCGGAGATGGCCAGGCGCCTGCCGTCCGCCAGCGCCAGCGCGCCCAGGGCGCTCATCAGCTGGGTGCCGTTGAGCAGCGCCAGGCCCTCCTTGGCCTCCAGGACGAGTGGCTGAAGGCCGGCCCGCGCCAGGGCCTCGCCGCCGAGCCCCGGACCGGCCTCGTCCAGCCAGGTCTCCCCCTCGCCGATGACGACGAGCGCCAGGTGAGCCAGCGGTGCCAGGTCGCCCGATGCGCCAACCGAGCCCCGCGACGGCACGTACGGATGCACCTCCGCGTTGAGCATGCCGCAGAGCAGCTCCGGCACAGCCGGCCGAACGCCTGAGAAGCCGACGGCCAGCGCGTTCGCGCGCAGCAGCAGCATGGCCCGCACCACCTCGACGGGCAGCGGCTCGCCCACGCCGGCGGCGTGCGAGCGCACGAGGTTGCGCTGCAGCTCGTCGGTCTGCTCGGGGCGGATGGAGACGGTGGCCAGGTCGCCGAACCCGGTGGTCACCCCGTAGACCGTCTGGCCCTCGTTCACCAGCCGTTCCACGACGGCGCGGGACGCCTGCATGCGCTCCACCGCCTCGGGCGCGATGGCCACCCGGCTGCCCCCACGGGCGACGGCCACGACGTCTGCGACGGTCAGGCCGAGGCCGGAGAGCTGGACGGTCACGACCCTATACTACGAACGTGCGACGACTGCCGGACCCCACGAGCCGCCTGCTCGTGGACGCGAACGGCAGGGACCGCCTGGGCGGCGCCGTCCCCAGCCCGGCCGCCGCATTCCTGCTGACCCTCATCACGCTCCCCAGCCTGTTCTGGCTCGTGACGCTGAAGCGCACGACCCAGTACACCGTGCCGGAGGAGTGGCTGATGCAGGAGGTCGTCCCGAACATCCGGCCCTGGGTCATGGAGAACCTGCCGCCGCTCGACCTGGTCATCGTGGGCATCAGCGGCCTCGGGTCCGGCTGGTTCGTGGCCATCGGTTTCGCGCTGCTGGGACTGCTGGCCCTGGCCAAGGGGCGCCCCGACCTGGCGCTGGTGCTGGCGGCCGGGACGCTGGCCTTCCCCGTCGAGTGGGCGCTGAAGTACTTCACCGCCATTCCGCCCATCGATGGCGCGGAGCTGGGACGCGCGATGCTGGACGTCGGCGGCGTCGGGCTGGACGACATCGCCGACTTCCCGGCTGGGCATGCGCTGCGCGCGGCGGTCTTCTACGGATTGGCCGCCTTCTGCGTGGCCCGGCTGGCTCCGAGCCGGCGCCAGGGGATCGGTGCGTACGCCGTGGCGCTGGTCCTCATCGGTGCCATCAGCCTGACCCGGCTCTACCTGGCGGCGCACTACCCGATGGACCTGCTCGGCGGCTGGACGGCGGGCGCCGCGCTGGTCTCGGTCATCGTGGCGGTCCACGTCCTGGGCGTGGACGAGCGGCTCCGCGCCGGCGGCTCGCACTTCGGGGGCCCTGGCGAGGCTCCGCGGCGCGTCGCGGTCGAGATCCACCCGCCCGGCACCCACGACTGACCTACGACCGACTGACCCGATACCGATGCTGGACTTCATCCACACCACCATCATTCCCTTCTTCCTGGACCTGTACGACGCCATCGGCTACGTGGGGGTGGCGGTGGCGATCGGGCTGGAGACGTTCGTCCCCATCATCCCGTCGGAGATCATCGTGCCGATGGCCGGCTGGAAGGTCAGCCAGTCGGGAGCCGATCCGTCCGTGGTGGAGCCGCTGACCGGGGCGCCGTGGAACTGGCTGGCCGTCCTGGTGGTGGCGACGGTGGGGGCCGTGCTCGGCTCACTGGCGGGGTACCTGATCGGCGCCTGGGGCGGCCGGCCCCTCCTGGATCGATGGGGCCGCTACGTCCACATCAACCCCGACGACTTGGACCGCGCCGACGCCTGGTTCGAGCGCTACGGCGACTGGGCCGTCTTCCTCGCGCGGCTGGTGCCGCTGCTGCGGGCGCTCATCAACTACCCCGCCGGCGTGGCCCGCATGCCGATCGGGCGCTTCCTGCTCTTCAGCACGCTGGGCTCGCTGCCATGGAACGCCGGGCTGCTGCTGGCCGGGTACCTGCTCGGCGAGAACTACGAGGCCCTGTACGAATGGGTGCGGCCGTACGAGTACGTGATCTACGCCATCGTCATCCTGGGCGGTGCCTACGTCATCTACCGATGGGCGAAGGGTCGCGGGGAGCCCGGCGAGCCGGGAGAGCGCGCCGAACCGGGCGCGCCCGCCTCGGCCTAGGCGCCGCGACGGCTCGGCGTTGCAGGCGTTTCGGGGCGTGCAACTGCCGGCCAATGAGCGCCGTAGCGGTTGCAGGTGGCGAAATAGGCGACCGTCGAGCGGCTGACTCAGGTGATCGAGGCCGATTGTCAGTGGCCGCGCCTTTCACTGCATGCAACCCGTGTCGCGCCCGGAGCTTCAAACCGGGTTCGGTATTTCACCACCTGAAACATACCAGCCGGCGCCGGGGTGTCCCGCCGAGTTGACCGGGAAGCCTCGCCGGTGCCACGCTACGGCCAACTGAACGAATCCATCGTCTTCGGGGCGGGGTGAAACTCCCCACCGGCGGTCGGTCCGCGTCGAGCGGGCCAGCCCGCGAACCTCCGAGGGCCCGCGTCGTGGAGATCGGCGCGGGAGGGGACCCGCGGGGGCCGACCTGACCCGGCGAGCACGACGCTCACCGGCAGACAGGGCCGACGGTCACAGTCCGGAAGGGAGAAGGCGAGCGCGACGCGTTCCTCCGACGCATCGGCGAGCGGTCGGCCGCGCCCACGGCGCTGCCGCCTCCGGTCGAAGCCGTCGGGTGGCGCGCGCGGGCGTTGCCCCGGGTACGCATGCCATCCCATTGGAGCCGAGCATGAGCAGGGGCACCGGGCACGAGGCACAGGCTTCCGCCGAGGGCGGCCTCGCCGTGCGCCTCGACGGGGTCCGGCACGTCTTCCAGGGCGCTCGCGGAGAGCTCGTCGCCCTCGACGGCCTGGACCTGGAGGTCCCGGCGGGCAGTTTCACCGTCGTGATCGGGCCGAACGGCTGCGGGAAATCGACGCTGCTCCGCCTGGTGGCCGGGCTGCTTGCGCCGGCCGCCGGCACCGTGCGCCTGGGAGGGGGCGAGGCGGCCGCGGCGCCACGGGCGGGCGACGGGCGCGTCGGCCTCGCCTTCCAGCAGCCGCGCCTGCTCCCCTGGCTGACGGTGCTGGACAACGTGGCACTGCCGCTGGCGCTCGCCGGCGCCCCTGCCGCGGAGCGCCGCGCCCCGGCGGAGCGCCGCGCCCGGGCGGAGCGCGCGCTGGCCCGCGTGGGCCTGGCCCACGCTGGCGGGCTGCGGCCGCGCGAGCTCTCCGGCGGCATGGCGCAGCGAGCCGGGCTGGCGCGGGCGCTCATCGGCGACCCGTCGGTGCTGCTCCTAGACGAGCCGTTCAGTGCGCTCGACGCGCTGACCCGCGAGGCCTTCGACGACGAGCTGCAGCGGCTCTGGATGGAGCGCCCGCGCACCGTGATCATGGTCACCCACTCGGTGCCGGAGGCCGTCCGCCTCGCTGACCGCATCGTGGTCATGACGGCCCGTCCCGGCTCGGTGGCGGCCGTGCTACCGGTGCGCCTGCCCCGCCCGCGCCCCGTGCAGCCGACGGCCGAGGCCACCGAGGTCGACCAGGGCGTGCGCGCGACGCTGGCCGAGGTCGGCCCGACCGAGGTCGAGGCCTGGAGCGAGGAGGCAGCCGGGTGAGCGCACACGTGCTGCGCATCGGCCAGGCGTTGGCCTCGCTGGCCGTCTTCGTGGTCGCCTGGAAGCTGCTCACCGTGCTGACCGGGACGCCGGCCTACATTCTGCCGGCGCCCGAGGTCGTCGCCGAGCGCGGCGCGCGGGCCATCGGCTCAGGCCTGTTGTGGGACCACGCCGCGGCAACGGTGGTCGAGGTGATCCTCGGCTTCGCCGCCGGTGCGACGGCGGGGGTGCTCGTGGGCGTCGCGCTCGGCAAGTCGATGCTGGTCGAGCGCGTCCTGTCGCCCTACATCGTCGCGGCGCAGGCGGTCCCCATCCTGGCCCTGGCGCCGCTGCTGGACATCTGGTTCGGCGGCGGCCTGCTGGCGCGCGTGCTGGTCTGCGCCCTGATCGTCTTCTTCCCGATCGCCATCGCCACCATGGTCGGCGTCCGCTCGGCCGACCCGCTGCTGCGCGAGATGCTGCGCTCGCTGGGCGCCACGCCTGGCCAGGTCACCCGCCGCCTGGAGATCCCATCGGCCCTGCCTGTCATCTTCGGCGGCCTGCGGGTCGGCGTCACCCTGTCGGTCATCGGCGCGGTGGTGGCCGAATGGGTCAGCGCCAGCATCGGCCTGGGCGTGCTGATCAACATCGCCGACCAGGGGCTCTTCGACACGCCGCTCATGTTCGTTGCCCTCGCCGCGCTGGCGATCATCGGCCTGGCCTTCTACGGGCTGGTCGTGCTCGTCGAGCGGCGCCTCGTCCAGTCAGCTTGAGGTAGACCGATGCCTTCGCGCCGATTCCTCCTCGCGGCACTCGCCGCCGCGACCGTGCTTGTGGTCGTGCTCCTCGCCCTGCTGCTCGATGGCGATGGCGATCCGACGGCGAGCCCTAGCGGGACGGCCATGCCGTCCCGGGCCGCATCGGCCTCGTCTCCGGGGCCGTCGGCCACCGATCTCCGTCAGGTGCGGCTGCTGCTGGGATTCCGGCCGGATGTCCAGTTCGCGCCGTTCTACCTGGCACAGCAGGACGGGTACTTCGCCGATGCCGGCCTGGAGGTCACCATCGAGCATTCGGACGATGTCATTCGCCTCGTGGCCGACGGACGGGCGCAATTCGGTGTCGCCGATGCAACAGACCTGATGATCGCTCGCACGGCAGGCATCCCCGTTACGTACGTGGCGACGCTGTACAACCATTTTCCGGTGGCGCTGATCGGCGCACCCGATGTCGTTCCGCCGGAGCCATCCGGGGTCGCCGGGTTGAGGATCGGCACGCCGGGGCGCTTCGGGAGCTCGTGGCACGCGCTGCTGGCCCTCCTCGATGCCGGCGGCCTCACGCCCGACGACGTGACGATCCGCGAATACCCGGCCTTCAACCAGGTGGAGGGGCTGCTGAATGGGGACGTGGATGTCATCACCGGCTTCCGGGTGAACGAGCCACTCCAGCTCGAGTCTCAGGGCTTCGAGGTGGAGCTGCTGACGGTCGATGAGCTCGTACCGTTGCCCGGCCCAGGAATCATCGTCGGCGGCGAGAGCCTCGTCGCCGACATCGATCTCGTGCACGCCTTCGCCGGCGCCGTCGTGCAGGCGCAGGACGTCATCGCGGCGGACCCACAGCTCGGCCTTGACGCGGCCATCGAGGCGGTGCCGGCAATCGGGGAGGACCGCGAGACCGCCCGAGCCGTCCTCGAGGCGAGCGTGGAAGTCTGGCGCGGCCCGGCGGGCGCTTCATCGGGCGCGATCGTGCCCGAGGTCTGGGCAAGCGGCTACGAGACGATGCGTCGTCTCGGCTTCATCGACGGGTCCGTCCCGGTGGAGGAGATGTACGACCGCCGTGTGGCCGGCGGATCGGATCCCGATCCCTAGCGTTCCTCCACCGGCGCATGGGTCGGCACATCAAAGCGTTCTGCGTGGTGGCGGCGCTCTTCGGCCGCCCGTTCAGCCGACTCCACGGTCTGCTGCAGTAGCACCATGGTGGTCACCGGGCCCACCCCGCCGGGGACGGGCGTGATGGCGCTCACCACCGGGCGAACGGTGGCGTAGTCGACGTCGCCAACGATGCCATCGCGCGTGGTGTTGATGCCGCAGTCGACGACCACCGCGGAGCGGTTGACCATCTCCGGACGGATGAGCCCCGGCGACCCGGCCGCCACGACCAGGATCTCGGCGCGCCGCGTCTCGCGCGCCAGGTTGCGCGTGCGCGTGTGGCAGACCATCACGGTGGCATCCGCGCCCAGCAGCAGCGACGCGACCGGGCGGCCGACCACCGCCGAGCGGCCGACCACGACGGCGCGGCGGCCCGCGATCGGGATGCCCGACGTGCGCAGGATGGCCATCACCGCCAGCGCCGTGGCCGGGGCGAAGGCCGCCTCCCCGCGCGCCAGGCGGCCGACGTTCAGCGGCGTGGCGCCGTCCACGTCCTTTGCCGGGTCGATCAGCGCCAGCACCGCGTCGGTCTCGAGCTGCTCGGGGATTGGCTGCGCGATGACGATGCCGCTCACCAGTGGGTCACGGTTCAACGCCGCGATGCGGGCGGCCACGTCGTTCTGGCCCACGCCCTCAGGTGGCCTCACCTCCACCGGCTCGACGCCGATGCTCCGCGCGGCGCGGGCCAGGCTGGTGGCGTACACATCTGCCGGGCCGTTGCCTGCGAAGCGGACGATCGCCAGCCGGGGCGGTGCCTCTTCGCCGAGCGCCGCGACGCGTTCGGACAGGTCGCGCCAGACACGCGAGGCGACCGCTCGGCCATCGAGGATGCGCGCGCTCACGAAGGCCCGATCCTCCCGAGCACTACGTCCAGCGTCTGCCGCTCCCGTTCGGCGGCGTCTCGTTCGAGGCGTTCCAGCTCGGCCGGCCCGTCGACGCGGAGGGAATCGCCCTCCGGTAGGTAGGGCAGGTTGATGCGGACGTTCAGGGTGGCGCCGCGGATGGCCGCCGAGGCGAGCTGCGCCGCCACGCCGGCATCGCTCGCCGCGTGCGGATTGCCGATGGGTCCGATCCGCGCCGCCAGGTCCAGCACGGCATCCGCGGCGCGGGCGATGGCGAACGGGACGTCGGCCGCCTCCCGGGTTGCCGCCTCGAGCGCGCGGTGCCGCGTCGCGCGTTCCTCGTCTGTGCCCCTGGGCAGCCTCCGCGCCTGCACGACACGGTCGTAGGCCGCGGCATCGGCCTGGGCGAGGTCGAGCAGCTCGTCCCGACGACGCCGTGCCTCCTCGCCGATGAGGCCCAGCTCGGCGGCATGGTCCACCGCCTCGGGACGTCCCTCGGTCAGCTCCACCACCATCGAGACCAGCGCCGCCCCCAGCGAGCCGGCGATGCCGGCAGCGCTGCCGCCGCCGGGGACCGGCGCGCGGGTCGAGAGACGCGCGATGAGCTCCTGGACGGAGAGCTGGCTCAGTTCGGTGGTGGTGTCCTCCAAGGCGGCTGCCTCGTACGCGGCGCCCGGTGGCGTCGCGTCCGGGCGCACCGGCGCGAATTGTACGTGCTCAGGCGGCCTGGTCCAGCGCCTCCACGTACCAGCGACCACGCCGACCGTCGAAGACGAGCGCCGCCTGGCCGGCATCGGTCTCGAGCAGCAGGGTGATGCGTGGCCCACGGGCCGCCGGGTAGGCCGCCATCTCGTCGCGCACGGCCCTGAGGCCGGTCACGGCCAGGCGACGGTTGCCGAGCTCGACGCTCGCCGGTTCCGACCGAGTGCGATCCCAGCGGACCCGCGCCGGGACCGGCGTGATCTGTACGAGAGCCATGGTGATTCGACTCCTCCACGCACGCCGCCAGCCAGGGCACCGAACAGGCGTTCTATAGGGAGGCAGATCATAAGAACGCGTGTTCTATCTGTCAAGGCTCGCGCTCGTCCGACGGTGCGTCGGGCCGCATGCCGAAGTCGGGGCGGCGCCGATCCCGATGCCCGATCAGCCTGGCCCGCGTGATGGCGGCGTCGCCGAAGCGCTTGCGCACCGCGTCGATGGAGGCCGTGATCCGATCGTTCTGCTCGGGGGCGTCGAAGAGGGTCAGCTGCTGTGCCTCCGACAGGTTGATGGCGGTGAGACCGATGAGGCGAACGGCCCGATCGGGTGCCAGCGCCCTGCGCAGCAGGGCGACGCCCAGTTCGTACATCGGCTCCGACTCGCGGGCCTGGTGGCCGAGCGGGGCCTGGCGCGTGATCGTGTCGAAGCCCTCGTAGCGCAGCTTGAGCTGGACGCCTCCCGCGGCGAGGTGGTGGCGGCGCAGTCGGGATGCGACCGACTCGGCCAGGTCCAGCAGCGTCGCCTCCAGTCGGGCGGGGTCGGTCACGTCGTGGTCGAAGGTGATCTCGTGGCCGACCGACTTCGGGACGTGGGTGGGCACCACGGGCGATGGATCGACGCCCTGGGCGCGGAGGCGCAGCTCAGCGCCGTGGATCCCGAAGCGGCGCCGTAGCGTGGCCTCCGGCAGGGCCGCCAGCTGGCCGATCGTCGTCACGCCGTAGTCGGCCAGGGCCTGTCGCGCCTGCGGGCCGACGCCCCACAGCCGGGTCACCGGCAGCGGAGCGAGGAAGGCGGCCTCGCCGCCGGGCGGCACCGCGACGAGGGCATCGGGCTTGCGCAGGTCCGACGCCACTTTGGCGCACAACTTGTTGGTGGCGACGCCCACGCTCACGACCAGGCCGATCTCGGCCAGCACGCGATCCTTGATGCGCCGCGCGATCGCCTCGCCGTCACCGAAGGCCGCGCGGCTGGCGGTGACGTCCAGGAACGCCTCGTCCAGGCTGATCGGCTCGACCAGTGGCGTGTACGAGGCGAAGAGCGCCATGACCTGGCGCGAGAGCTCGTTGTAGCGCGAGAAGCGACCCGGCAGGAAGACACCGTTCTGGCACAGGCGCCGTGCCGTCCGCAGCGGCATGGCCGAGTGGACACCGAACTTCCGTGCCTCGTAGGAGGCGGCGCTGACGACCCCGCGCGCGTTCGGGTCGCCGCCGACGATGACCGGCTTATCGCGCAGCGAGGGGTTGTCCAGGATCTCGACGCTGGCGTAGAAGGCATCCAGGTCGGCGTGCAGGATGCTGCGCATCGGTGCTGCTCCCGTCAGCCGGTGCCGGGATAGCGCGCGAAGGCGCCGGGCGCCAGTTCGGGCAGGAGCCTTTCGGCCTCTGCCTCGAGCGCCTCGCGGTCGGCCATCGTCAATCGTCCGAACGGCCGCAGCTCGGCTCGGACGGTGCCGTCGCGCGCGCGACGAGGCAGCCAGGTGCCGGCCACCATGCCGTCGACCAGGAAGGTCGGCAGCACGTCGGCGTTTTTGGTGATGACCGTGGACTGACGGTTCTCGGGGAGCACCCGCCGGCGGTCGCGCGTCCCGTACGCCAGCAGGAGGCTGTCCCAGCGCGCCAGCAGGCGCGGCGGGGCCGGCGTGTCAAGGCTCGGGCGGGGCGCCCCGGCCAAGTCCACCAGGTGGCGCCCACCCTCGTCGGCGAGGTGGACCAGCCGCTCGCCGAGCGCCGCCACCGCCCGGCGCCAGCGCGTGATGCCATCGCCGCGACCGACGTACGCCACCAGGTCCTCGACGCTGGCCGGCCCGAAGGCCGCCAGGTACACCTCGGCCACGTGCCGCGCGGCGTGATCGGGATCGGCCGTGTCGTTTGGCGGTGGACCGAGCCAGTCGGCCGCCGGCATGTAGCGCTGGCGGCCGTACGCCTCGCCGTCGTGCGGGGCCTGGATGAGCGGCACGGCGCCGCTGAAGTGGCGCCACAGGCCGCGGTTGGGCAGCACGTCGTCGCCGCGGAGCTGCTCGGCCAGGATGGCCTCGATCTCGTGGATGGCCCGCGGCGCCTCGCGCATGGCGGCCAGCACCGCCCCGTGGGCAGCCGAGATGCGGCGCCCGAGCGCTGACGTCGCGGGGTCCTGCTTGAACATCAGTCGCCATTGCCGCCAGCGGAACGGCAGGCTGACCGTGGACATCGGCCAGAAGTCCTCCGCCGCCACGATGTGCACCGTCAAGCGCATCAGCGAGGCACGGACGAGGGTACGCCGGCGTCGGGCGTCGGTCAGGCGCGGCAGGGGGCGATCCGGCGGCAAGCGGGCGTGGAGTGCCAGCGGAGGCCAGTCGGGATGCTGCGCCTGGAGCGACGCGACGCGATGGACGAGCGCAGCCGTGGACCCGGACGGAAGTCCGTCGAGCAGTCCCTGGCGCGCCAAAGTCGCGCGGTTCAGCTGGCGCAGCGAGAGGACCGGTGGCGAGGGCGGCATCGGTCCCGATCGGGGCTCAGGAGAGCTTGCGGATGACCCCCACGACCTTGCCCTGGATCTGGACCTCGGAGGCATAGATGGGGTCCATCTCGGGATTGGCGGGCTGCAGCCGGATGCGGTCCTCCTCGCGGTAGAAGCGCTTGAGGGTGACGCCGTTGTCCTCCAGGAGGGCGACCACGATATCCCCGTCGCGTGCCGTGGCCTGCGGCTGGACGACGACGTAGTCGCCATCGTCGATCAGGGCGTCGATCATGGACTTGCCGCGCACGCGCAGGACGTAAGAGTCGTCGCGCGCCTGCATGGAGCGCGGGACGTCCAGGGACTCGGCGCCGTCGTCGTAGGCCTCGATCGGCTGGCCGGCCGCGATCTCGCCGAGGACGGGCAGCGACAGGACGTCGCGCTCGACCGGCATGCGGAAGGGCGTGACCCGGCTGGACGGCTGCGCCCGGCGCGCGGTGCCGAGCTCGGCCCCGCCGCGGGCGGTGAGCCGCAGGGCGCGCGAGGAGTGAGAGCCGCGCTCCAGGAGCCCCTCTCGCTCGAGCGCGGTGAGGTGGTGATGCACGGCGGAGGTCGAGGCGAGGCCCACG
>JAPSGM010000134.1 GCA_031177555.1 Chloroflexota bacterium | reverse complement strand
CCTGGCAGCGCGACGGTGACCTGCCCGCCATCACCCAGGACGATTTCCCAGCAGCCGGCCGCTGCTGGGATGCGGCGCTCATCCACCGCGATGGGACCCTGCACTACATCCTGGAGATCGGCCCCGGCACGATGGCGGGCGGGACGGAGCTGTACCTCGCCAGCGCCCCGCTTCCCGACGGCGGCTAGCGGCGCCACGCGGGAGGCCCTTGCCATCGCGGCGCCCAGGCCCGATGCTGCGCCTTCATGACGACGACCTCGATTCCGACCGATCGCCGGGCCCGGATGCGGCAGAGCGTGGCGCCGTTCCTCTCCTTCTACGAGGGCTCGTTCCTGCACCTGAACGGGCGGCCGGACATGGCCAACTTCGCGGTCGGCAATCCGCAGGAGATGCCGCTTCCCGAGTACGTCGAAGCGCTGCGGCGCCACGTCGAGCCGCGGGACAAGGACTGGTTCGCGTACAAGACCTCCGAGGCTGCCTCGCGGCGGACGGTGGCAAGGACGCTGGGCCAGCGCACCGGCATGAAGTGGCACCCGGCCGACGTCGCCATGACGAACGGCGGCTTCGCGGCCCTGGCCGTGACCCTGCGCACGCTGGTCGAGCCGGGCGACGAGGTCATCTTCCTCTCGCCGCCGTGGTTCTTCTACGAGTTCCTCACGCTGGCGGCCGGCGGCGAGCCGGTTCGCGTCAGGCTCGACCCGCCGGACTTCGAACCGGACCTGGATCGCATCGACGCCGCCATCGGCCCGCGGACCCGAGCGATCATCGTCAACAGCCCGCACAACCCCAGCGGCCGCATCTACCCGCCGGCCATCCTGGCGCCCCTGGCTGCGATGCTGGCGGACGCCGCGGAGCGCATCGGCCACCCGGTCTGGATCATCTCCGACGAGCCGTACAACCGCATCGTGTTCGACGGGCGCGAGTGCCACAGCCCGGCCGAGTACCACCCGCACACGGTCGTCACCTACTCCTACGCCAAGACCCTGCTGGCGCCGGGCCAGCGCATCGGGTACCTGGCCGTGCCGCCCACGCTGCCGGCCGACGAGCGCGCGGTCCTGCGCGACGAGGTCTTCCTGCAGCAGGCCGCGACCGGCTGGGCCTTCCCCAACGCGCTGCTGCAGCACGCGCTCGCCGACTTCGAGCGGCTCTCGATCGACGTCGGGGCGCTCCAGCGCCGTCGCGATCGGTTGGTTCCGGCGCTGCGCGAGGTGGGCTACGACGCGTCGATGCCGGAGGGCACGTTCTACACGATGGCCCGCTCTCCCCTGGCCGATGACGTCGCCTTCTCGGAAATCCTGGCCCGCCACCGGGTGCTGGTCCTGCCCGGCACCATCGTGGAGGTGCCCGGCTGGTTCCGCATCAGCCTGACCGCGTCCGACGATATGGTCGATGCGGGCATTCCCCGCCTGGCGGCCGCCATGGCGGAGGCGCGAGCCGGCGGCTGAGGCCCGGCGCCTGCCTCAGCGCGATTGCAGCTCGTCGAGCCACTCCTCCAGTCGGGGCAGATGCTCCATGAGATGGTCCGGGCCCGCCTTGCGCACCCAGTACGCCGCCGCCGGCGTCACCTCCGGCAGCTCGCGCCAGGCCCGCAGCAGCTCGTTGCGCGCCGAGGCCGCCTGCAGGTGGACGGTCTCCAGCGGGATGTCGCGCATGGCCGCCAGGAAGCGCTCGTTCGCCGCGTCGACGTCCAGCTCCCCCTCTCGGTACGTGCCCGCCGCGACCTGGCGCAGCACCTGCGCCCCTTCCGCCATCCACGTCCCGAGGTGCGCGACCGCATCCTTCGCGGTCCAGCCCTCCTCGAAGTAGCCCGGCTCGTCGGCCAGCTCCGGCGTCAGCCGCCGCATCACCTCGTGCAGCCGCTGCCAGGCCTCGCGCTCCCCGGCCAGCTGGGTCGGCTTCACCCGTGCATCGGTCATGCGCAGATGGTAGACCCGCGCGCCAGCCCCGGACGGGCTGGGCGGCGTGGAAACGGTGCTACCCTCCGGTGATGGACGTCTATCCCTGGCTGAAGGTCGCGCACATCCTGCTGGCGATCGTGGCCGTCGGCTCGAACATCACCTACGGCGTTTGGCAGGTGCGGGCGGCACGCGAGCCGATGCATCTCGGCTGGGCGCTGCGCGGCGTGAAGTTCCTCGACGACCGGCTGGCCAATCCGTCCTACATCGGGCTGGGCGTGCTGGGCGTGCTGATGGTCCTGACCGGCCCATGGCGCTTCGAGACTCCATGGATCCTGGTCTCGATCGGGCTGTACGTCGCCCTGGCGGTGGTCGGATTCGCCCTGTACTCGCCCACCCTCTCGCGCCAGATCCGGATCTACGAGACCGACGGCCCGGAGTCCCCGGAGTTCGCCGCGCTGGGCAGCCGCGCCCGGGTGCTCGGCATCGTGCTGGCGGTCATCGTGATGGTGACCGTGGCGATCATGGTGCTCAAGCCGGGGACCTAGGGGGCTCGAACTCGGCCACTCGAACGCGTTGGCGCCGCGCCGCGATCTGTCGCTCGCGGACCGGGCCCACGCCGGGCGAACGGTTTCAGCGACCGGTTCCGGTCGGCACCGCCTCGGCTCGGCGCCCGATGAGGCGCCGCTGCCCGTACCGGCTGCTCGCAAGGGCGATGCCGCCGATGATCAGGGCGGTTCCCATCAGCATCGGCAGGCTGACGGCCTCCTGCAGGACCAGCACGCCCAGGATGATGCCGACCACCGGCAGCAGGTAGGCGACCAGCGCGGTGCGCGTCGCTCCCCAGCGCTCCAGCAGGTAGAAGAAGGCCAGGAAGGCCAGTCCGGAGCCGATGAGGCCCAGCCACGCCACCGACAGAAGCGCCTCGGCCTCGATGCGGGACGCCCAGGGGCTGCCGAACGCCACGGCCAGGACCAGCGTGATGAGGAACGCGAAGCCCACCTCCAGGAAGGCGCTCGTCAGCGCCGGCACGCCGCGCACCGTCCGGCGCGCGTAGACTCCCGCCGCCGCGTAGGAGATGGATGCGCCGATGAGGGCCAGCTGCCCGGGCAGGCTGCCGCCGAAGCCCTCCCGCAGTCCGGGTGAGGTGAGCACGATCACGCCCCCGAAGCCGACCGCCAGGCCCACCAGGCGGTTGACGGTGATCGGCTCGTCGGCCAGCACCACGGCCGCCAGCACGATCGCGAAGAGCGGCACCGTGCCGTTCAGGATGGCGGCCAGCGCGGAATCGATCGTCTGCTCGCCCCAGCTGATCAGCGAGAACGGGATCACGATGCCGAGAAGCGCCACCACGACCAGGTGCCAGTAGGTCGACCGCTCCGTGGGAAGGGGCTGGCCGCGCAGGCGCATCACCAGCGCCAGCACCGCGGCCCCGATGGCCAGGCGCCCGGCCACCAGCGTGAACGGGGTGATCGTCTCCACGCCGATCTTGATGAAGAGGTAGCTGCTCCCCCACGCCGCTCCGAGCGCGAGGAAGACGAGCCATTCCACGAGGGTCGGGCGCCGTGCCATGTGCCGCTACAGCCTACCTGCCACGAGCCTGTGAACGTTCGCCCAGGGCCCGATGTGAGATCTCACGCCCGAACGCCTCGCACCCGCTCGCGCTCGGCATCGGTGACGTTCGGGTCGGCCAGGCGGAAGGCGACGGCCGCCGGCAGCCCGTGCCGGATCGCCTCCGACCCGGCGCGGCGCCGGAACAGCCGGGCCAGCAGGCGCCCGGGGAAGCCGCCGCTGGTGGCGAGGATGAGCCAGGTGAGCGCGACGTCCTGCCGCGGATCGCCGGCGCGGGCGTTGGTCCAGTCGATGACCACGGGGCCGCCTGGCGCCACGAGGACGTTCTCGGGATGGAGGTCCAAGTGCAGCAGCGCGGCGCCGTCGAGCGGGATGCGGTGCAGCCGCTCGTGCAGGTCCACCAGCGCGGCCGCGTGACGGCCGGCCCGCCAGGGGCGCAGCATGATGGCGTGGGACATCGTGGGCCCGTCGATCCGCTCCAGCACCAGTGCGTCGTGCCGCACGTCCCGGACCCGCGGGACCGGGAAGCCGTGCGACCGGGCCAGGGTCATGAGGCGCGCCTCGCGCTCGGGGTCGCCGCCGCGACGCAGGACCGTGCCGTCGCCGAGATCGGTCACCTGCGAGGCGCGGCCCTGCATCCGCGTCATCGCCGATCAGCGCCGGCCGAGCAGGAAGTACGTCTCGATCTCACCCTTGCCCTTGACCTCGATGCGTCCGCGCCGCTCGAAGCGGTAGGCGTGGCCGAGCGTCCGGACCGCGTCGCCGGTGACCTGGATCTTTCCCGGGACGCCGTGGGACTCCATCCGGCTCGCGGTGTTCACGGTGTCGCCCCACACGTCGTAGATGAACTTCTTCAGGCCGATGACGCCGCCGATGCCGGGGCCAACCTGGAGGCCGACGCGCACCTGCATCTTCGGCCCTCCGTCCGGGCGGAAGCGGCGCATGGCCTCCAGGATGTCGAGCGCCATGTCGGCCATCGCCGTGGCTCCGCCACCGTCCGGCGTGATGCCACCGGCGACCATGTACGCGTCGCCCAGCGTCTTGATCTTCTCGAGCCGATGGCGGTCGGCCAGGCCGTCGAACATCGAGAAGATCTGGTTGAGGACGGCCACCACCTCGCGTGCGGGGCGCTGCGCGGAGTACGGCGTGAAGTCGACGACATCGGCGAACAGCACCGCCATCTGGTCGAAGTTATCGGCGATCGGCTCCTCGCCGGCGCGGAGCCGCTCGGCGATGGAGGTGGGAAGGATGTTCAGCAGGAGCCGCTCGTTCTCCGCGTGGAGCTTCTCGATCTGGCGCGCGGCGGTGACATCGGTCCCGTAGAGGTTGATCGACTCGAACTCGAACAGGCTGACGACACGAACCTCGAAGATGCGTCCGCCGTGTTCGATCTCCATCGGGTTGGGCAGCCGGCCGTCGGTGATGGCCCGAACCCGGTCCATGAGGGGCGCCGGAACGGTGCCTCCGACCTCCACGCCCAACGCCTGCCGGACGAGGGCGCTGGCAGGGTTCGCGTACGTCAGCCGGCCGCCGCGAGACATTCGCAGCACCGGATTGGGGTTTTCGTCGGGGAACTTGTTGACGGCGTGGCGCGCCGTCACCTCGACGCCGTAGAGGTTGATGAACCCGAACTCGGGAATGGCCACCGGGATGAGCGAGTAGGCATGCCCGTCGCCGGCGACCTCGATCGGCTCTTCGGCCTCGCCCGCCAGGCTGGCGCGAATGCTGGCGTGGAGATCGGGCGGGATCGGACTTCCGACGGACAGCCGCAGCATGCGCTGGATCCGCTGGCTGGCCCGATTGGCGTAGATGACCGAGCCGTCCGGCGTGATGCGGATGACCGGGTGCGGGTTGCGGTCGGGAAACTTGGCCACGACCTTCTCGCCGGTCACGTCGGTCCCATACAGGTTCATGCCGCCGTCGGCGAGGGGCACGGCCAGGATGGCGAAGGTGCGCAGGTCGGACTCCAGGTCGAAGGCCTGCGGTGGGTCGGAGGCGGCGCTTTCCCGGATCGATGCGCCGAACGCCTCGGGAACGCGCTGTCCGACTTTGATGCCCATCGCGGCCAGGATCGGATCGCTTGCGGCGTTGGCGTACCGCAGGACGCCGTCACGACCGACGTGCATCACCGGGTTCGGATTGTGGTCCGGGAAGGTGGCCATGTCGACC
>JAPSGM010000133.1 GCA_031177555.1 Chloroflexota bacterium | reverse complement strand
GGATGGGCCCCGCGTCGAGATCCGGCGTCACCTCGTGCAGCGTCACGCCGGTCTCGCGGTCCCCGGCCCGCAGCACGGCGGCGTGCACGGCGAGTCCCATCATGCCCCTGCCACCGTGCCTTGGCAGCAGGCTGGGATGGATGTTGATCGTCCGTCCCAGGAACGCGTCGAAGTAGGACCGGTGCAGCAGCTGGTCATACCCGGCCAGCAGCGCAAGTTCCGCGCCCGAATCGGCCAGTGCCCGGCCGATGGCGGCGTCGCGCCCGCCGGGTGAGGGATGGTCCGAGCGCCGCTCGAGCCGCGTCGGGACCCCGTGCGCGGCGGCCACGGCCAGGGCGCGGGCGCCGGGCCGGTTCGAGACCACGAGCACCGGCTCCACGTGCGGCAGGTCACCGTTGCCCACCGCCCGGAGCACCGCCTCCAGGTTCGAGCCGCGGCCCGAGGCCAGGACCCCCAGCCTCATCCCGACCCGCGGCCGGTGGAGCGCCTCACAGGAAGACGACCCTTTGCTGCTCCGGGTCGGCCGGGACCACCGTCCCGACGCGCACGGCCTCCGGGACGGCGGCCACGGCCGCGTCCACCAGCTCCGGCCGGACGACGGCGGTGAGGCCGATGCCCAGGTTGAAGGTCCGCACCATCTCCCCGTCCGCGACGTCGCCGCGCTGCTGGATGAGGCTGAAGATCGGCGGCACGCGCCACGAGCCGGACTCGACCTCGACGGCCAGGTCGGCCGGGAGCGTGCGCGGGATGTTCTCGCTCCAGCCGCCACCGGTGATGTGGGCCAGCGCCAGCAGGTCGCCGCCATCCGCGCGCACCGCTCGCCGCAGGGCGCGGATCTCGTCGAGGTAGGACCGATGCGGCTCGAGCAGCTCCTCGCCGATGGTCCGCTCCAACCCGGGTGCCGTCTTGGTCCACTCGTCCGGGCGCAGCAGGCGGCGCACCAGCGAATAGCCGTTGGTGTGCAGACCGGACGAGGGGATACCGAGCAGCGCGTCACCCGCCTGCACCCCACTCCCGTCGATGACGTCCCGCTGCGCCACCACGCCGACCACGAATCCGGCAAGGTCGTAGTCCTCGTCGCGGTACAGATCCGGCATCTCGGCCGTCTCGCCGCCGACCAGCGCCACGCCGGCGGCGGAGCATGCAGCGGCGATGCCGCCGACGATTTTCTGGACTACCTCCGCCCGAAGCGTGCCGATGCCGATGTAGTCGAGGAAGAAGAGAGGGTCCGCGCCCTGCACCGCGATGTCGTTGATGCAGTGGTTGACCACGTCGACGCCGATGCTGTCGTGGCGGCCAAGGGCGAGCGCCACCTTCAGCTTGGTCCCGACGCTGTCCGTCGAAGCGACGAGCACCGGCTCCGGGTAGGGTCCGGGGTCGAACCGGAACAGGCTTCCGAATCCGCCGACGCCGCCGAGGACCGAAGGCGTGGCGGTCGAGGCCGCCGCCCGGCCGATGAGCTCGACGGCGCGCCGCGCCTCGTCGATGTCGACGCCGGCCTCGCGGTAGCTGCCGCCCACCTCAGCCGCGCTCCAGCGCGAACTTGTCCACGTCCAGAGGCACGTCGACCGGGTAGCGTCCGTCGAAGCAGGCGGTGCAGTGACGACGCTCCCCGTCGGCCTCCCGCGCGACGGCCGCCAGCAGCCCCTCCTCCGAGAGGTAGCCGAGCGAGTCGGCGCCGATGCGCTGTCGGATCTCCTCCAGCGTGCGCGTGGCGGCGATCAGCTCCTGGCGCCGCCCCGTGTCGACGCCGAAGTAGCACGGGTAGCGCATCTGGGGCGAGTGGATGCGGACATGGACCTCCCGCGCCCCGGCGCGCCGCAGCATCGCGACGAT
The DNA here is from genome assembly GCA_031177555.1 of Chloroflexota bacterium. Classification (GTDB taxonomy): domain Bacteria; phylum Chloroflexota; class Limnocylindria; order QHBO01; family QHBO01; genus JAPSGM01. Next base: position 3,809 of record JAPSGM010000133.1, on the reverse strand, counting down.
GGGCGCGGTGGTCGTCCCGCGCACGATCGAGTCGTCCACGACGACCACGCGCTTGCCGGCCAGCACCTCAGGCAGCGGGTTGAACTTCATCTGCACGGCCTGGTCGCGCGAGCGCTGCTGCGGCTGGATGAAGGTGCGGCCAACGTATCGGTTCTTGATGAGGCCCTCGCGGTAGGGCAGCCCGGACTGCTCCGCGTAGCCGATGGCGGCCGGGATGGCGCTGTCGGGGACCGGGATCACCAGGTCAGCGTCGGCGGGGTGCTCCAGCGCCAGGCGCCGGCCCATGGCCATGCGCGCCTCGTACAGCAGGCGCCCGCCGATGACGCTGTCCGGTCGCGCCAGGTACACGAACTCGAAGACGCACAGCCGCTCGCGGCGCCCGGGGATCTGCGGGCGGTGCGAATGGACGCCTTCCTCGTCGATGGTGAGCACCTCCCCCGCCTCCACGTCACGCACGAAGTCGGCGCCCATGGCGTCGAGCGCGGCGCTTTCCGAGGCCACCGCCCAGCCGGCCGGATGGCCGTTCGCCGCAGGCAGCCGGCCCAGCGCCAGCGGCCGGAATCCGACCGGGTCGCGGGCGGCGACCAGCGCCCTCTCGGTCAGCATCGTGAAAGTGAAGGCGCCGGTGGCGCGGTGGAAGGCCTGCTCGACCCGCTGCGCCCAGGTCCGCCCCGGGGCGTGGGCGATCAGCTTGGCGAGCACCTCGGTGTCGCTGGCCGTCACGAACTCCACGCCCTGCTCGGCCAGGGCGTCGCGCAGCCAGGTCGCGTTGGTCAGGTTGCCGTTGTGCCCCAGCATCAGCTCGCCCAGGTCGGAGGAGGCATAGACCGGCTGCACGTTCGGCAGCGAGTTGCTGCCGGTGGTCGAGTAGCGCGTGTGCCCGATCGCCGCCCGCGCCGCCCCCTCGCTGCCGTCGCGCTCCAGCCGGGTCAGCGTCTCCTCGTCGAAGACCTGGCTCACCAGCCCCAACCGCTTGTGGAGCGTCAGCCGCGCCCCGTCGGTGGCGGCGATGCCGGCCGATTCCTGGCCGCGGTGCTGGAGCGCGTGCAGGCCGACGTAGGCGAGGCGGGCGACCGGCGCTCCCGGCGCGTGGATCCCCACCACGCCGCACTCTTCCCGTGGGCCGCGGGGTTCGTACGCCGGCTGCTGGGGCACGGCCCGATGATACGCGGGCCGGCGGCGGCGCGCGGCCGGACGTGCAGTTGGCAGCGAGTGTTCGCGGGGTAATGACTGGCGAGCGCCCACCGCGATGGGACGCGGGTACGGGCCAGGTACTGCACCGCACCGCCCGCAGCGCCGTCGGCGGCGCCGCGCTGGTTGCGGGCGGGCAACGCGTGACCATCGAGCCATGGCGGATGCGAGGCCGCCGCGGGCATCCTGCGGGCGACACATCCCGAGTCCAACTGGAGGGTGAATGCTCCGCCTGGCGAGAGCGCTTGGATTCCTTGCACCCCTGCCCGTCGCGCTGCTGCTGACCGTGGTCGCCGCGGCTGAGGCAGGCGCGACCGCCGAAGAACGCACCGTCCACCTGGTGCTCACCAGCCTGGCCCTGCTGGCCGGCATGAGCTCGATGATGCTGCTCGCCTGGAGCTACTTCGGCTGGCGCCTGAATCGACTGGCGCACGCCCTCGAGGAGACGCTCCACGCCGACCGGCCCGTTCGCTTCCGGGAGTCGGGCGTGCCAGCCGAGCGCCGGCTGGCCCGCGCGTTCAACGCCGCCTCCGGCGCCTTCCTGCAGGTTGAGGCGCGCGCCACCCATGACCGGCTCACCGGCGTCGCCAACCGCGAGACGCTGCTCACCACACTGGTGGCCGAGGTCGAGCGCGCCACCCGTCACCACAAGTGGCTGTCGGTCGCGTTCATCGACATCGACCGCTTCAAGCCGATCAACGACACCTTCGGCCACAACTCGGGCGACGCCGTGCTGCGCCAGATCGCCTCGCTGATCTCGGACAGCGTCCGCGCCTCGGACATGTTCGGCCGCTACGGCGGCGAGGAGTTCATGCTCATCCTCCCCGAGACCGCGCCCGAGGAGGCAGCCGTCCTGGCCGAGAAGCTGCGCTCGCTGGTCGCCCAGCAGCCGATGCTCATTGCGGGCAAGCAGACCATGCAAGTCACCATCAGCGCCGGCATCGCCGGCGACGTCGGATCGCAGCTGCAGGTCGACGCGCTGGTCGACCAGGCCGATGCCGCCATGTACGCCGCCAAGTCGCTCGGCCGCAACCGGATCTACGTCTATCGCAACGTCGACGAGAGCGCGCCGGTCCGCCGCGCGCCGATCTCGCACGAGCACCGCGCCGCCGCGGCCGCCATCGGACAGTGGGCCAGCGACACCGCCACCGAGGCGCTGGCCTCGGTGCTCGCCCCGCAGCCCCATCACCGGGGCCGCCCGTCGGACATGATCGCCTCGCTGGCGACCGGGATGGCGCTGCAGCTGGGCCTGCCGCGGGAGGAGATCGAGCGCATCCGCATCGCCAGCCTGCTCCACGACCTGGGCAAGCTGGCCGTCCCGTCGGAGATCCTGGACAAGCCGACCTCGCTGTCCGACGGGGAGTGGCAGGCCATCGGCGAGCACCCACGCATCGGCCAAGTGATCCTGGAGCAGGCATCGTCGCTGCGCGAGGCCATCCCGGTCGTGCTGCACCACCACGAGCGCTACAACGGCGGCGGCTATCCGCACGGGCTCAGGGGGAACGAGATCCCGCTGGGGGCGCGCATCGTCGCCGTCGCCGACGCGTACCACGCCATGGTCCACGACCGCCCGTACAAGCCGGCCCAGACCCACGTAGGGGCGCTCGACGAGCTGCAGCGCCACGCCGGCACGCAGTTCGATCCCGACGTGGTCGACCTGTTCTGCAGCATCTACGCCGATGGCGTCCCGCCGGACGGCCTCGAGGAGGTCTACCGGCTGCACGAGCGGGCGCGCGGTGGCCTGGAACGCATCGACGTGCGGGCCGCCGCCAAGGTCTTGGCCTCGACGCCGCTGGCCCGGACGCCGAAGACGTCGCTGACGCGGCGCCTGGAGGAGCACGTCCACCCGCATCACGAGCCGATGGCCGAGCCGATGCCGATGGCCGAGCCGATGCCGGTGGCCGAGCCGATGTCGGTGGCCGGGACGGGCAAGCAGCGGCGCAGGGGGAACGGCCATGCCGGCCATCCGCGGCCGATCGGGCCGCTGGAGGCGCCGGCTCCGCGGCGGCGGAGAGCACAGCGCGGCGGGGGAGTTCACGAGGCGGCCGGGTGAGGGGCGCCGCGCTCTTCACGGCGCTCGTGGCGGCGCTCCTGTGGGGGGCGCCGTCGGTCGTGGTCGCGGCTCCGCCGAACCGGCTGAGCGAGCCGGTTGCCTTTCCCACCGACGGGACCACGCTGACGCGGTTCCACCTCTCGGTGCGCTACGTGTCGAGCGCCGGCAACCCGGCCGCGGGGATCACCGCCCAGGTCGGCTCGCTCCAGGTCCCGCTCCAGCTCACCTCGGGTACGGCCACCGACGGGACATGGAGCGGCAGCACGCTGGTGCCGGTCGGCAGCTGGGCGCTGACCTTCCACGCCGCCCCGGAGAAGGGGCCGCGGCCGAGCCTGCCGGGTCCGGCGATCACCGTCGTGGACGACCCCGCGCCCACGCCGAATGGACGTACCGGGTCCAGGGAGCCCGCACCGACCTCATCGGGCGGAGCGGCCGCCGACGACCTCGTCCACCTGTCCGTCGCCACGCCCGCGGCCCGGCCGAAGGGAGCCGCCGAGCCTGCGCCCGACTCGCGCAGCCCCGTCGCCGCGCCCGGCGGCAGCGGCGGCGAGGGCGGCGGCGCTGG
>JAPSGM010000028.1 GCA_031177555.1 Chloroflexota bacterium | reverse complement strand
ACCAGGGCCGTGGCATTGCCAAGGCTGCCCTGCGGGAGCTCATCCGCAGGGCCCGGGCGGACGGGCGCTGGGGCGACATCCACGCGTGGCCAAGCGTCACCAACGAGGCGTCGAATGCCCTCTGCCGGGCGCTCGAGTTCCGCCACCTCGGCGTCGTGGACGTGGAGTTCCGCGGGCACGCCCTCCGCTGCAACGACTGGATGCTGCCGGCCGACGAGGGGACGTCACCCGGTGCCTGAGCCACGGCCTGCAGGGGACCGCGTGATACCGCGCCGCCTCAGAATCCGAAGTCCGGCTTCACGACCATGAGGAACACGATCACCACCAGCAGCACGATCAGGATCATCCCGATGCGCTGAACCGTGGACACGGCGTGGAGCATCTCCGGGGGCGGCGGGCCAGGCGGCGGGCCGGGCGGCGGGGCCTCCCCACCGCTCAGGGCGATAATGCGCTTCACGTTCGGACGCGACACGAACAGCGCGAGCCCCAGCGCCACCAGGTACAGGACGATGGCCAGCAGCAGCCAGCGGTACGCGGGGTCGAGGAAGGGGATGCCCGCCGACCAGATCATCAGCGCGCCGGTGACGAACATGCTGATGGCGAACGGCTCCACGACGAGGTCGCCGACGCGGTGGCTGGCCCTGGTCGCGAAGTTGGCGTGCTGCGGCTCCTGACCGCCCATGGAGCCGATGATCGGGAAGGCGAAGGTAGGTCCGAAGGCCACGATCGCGGCCAGGACGTGCAGGAACAGCAGCCACGGGAACAGCTCGGGCATGGGCCGATCCTCCTTGCGGTTGGGGGATGGAAACTATACCCGCCGGGCCACCATCTCCCGCAGGCGCACGGCGTCGCGGAACGCGTGCCCGCCGACGTCATTGTTGAAGTACGCGTAGCAGGCCAGGCCGTTGCCTGCCCACTCCGTCAGCCGGTCCGCCCAGGAGGCAAGCGCCTGTCCCGGATAGGAGCCTCCGTACTTCGCGCCCGACCCGTGGAAGCGCACGTAGGCGAAGGGGCCGATAGGCTCGCGGGGGCTCTCGGAGCCGGGCATGTCGTGCAGGCACAGGGCCAGGTCGCCGCGGGCCATGGCGGCGTACGTCTCGGGGTGGTACCAGGAACGATCCCGCAGCTCGATGGCCTGGCGCCGATGCCCCGGGACGGCGTCGGCGAAGGCCGCGAGGCGCTCGGCGTTGCGGTTCCAGCGCGGCGGCAGCTGGTACAGCACCGGCCCCAGGTGGCTCCCCAGGCGCCGGGCGCGAGACCAGAAGCGGTCCAGCGGCTCGCGCGGCTCGCGCAGCCGCCGGAGGTGCGTCAGGTAGCGGCTGGCCTTGACCGCCAGGACGAACCCGCGTGGCGAGCGGCGTGCCCAGCCCGCGAAGGTGCCGGCCTCCGGCAACCGATAGAAGCTGTTGTTGAGCTCCACCGTGTCGAAGCGCTCGGCGTAGAACTCGAGCCATCGGTCCTGCGGCAGGTCGCGCGGGTACAGTTCGCCACGCCAGTGCCGGTACTGCCAGCCGGAACAGCCGATGCGGATGCGAGCCGGGCGCATGACGGTTGGCACCGGCAACCATCGGGCCAGCGGGCGTCAGCCGGTCAGCGACCGAAGAAGAGCTCCATCCACTGGCGGATCGGCGGCGGGGCGGGCTCGAGCTCCGTGGACGCCGATGCCGGGGGCGCCGCCTCGCTGCCGGGCGGGATGATCAGGACGCGCTCGCCGGGACGGCCCAGGTTGCGCAGGCGCCGGGCCTCGGCGGAGACGTAGGCGTCGGACTGCAGGTACTCGAGCTCGCGCGCCAGCTCGGCATTCTGCTCCTCCAGGGCGGAGATCTCGGCGCGGTACCGATCGGCCTCCTGGTTGATCGACCACGACGCGTACACCTGCCGGCCGACCTGGAAGGCCAGGAAGCCGCCGATCACCAGCAGGACCACGAGCCAGGCAAGCCCGCCGCGCGAGGCGGGCAGCGTGATCCGCAGCCCCGGATCCGGGGATCGGTGCCGCGAGGCGGAGGCGTCCAGGCCGGTCATGGCCGGCAGCCTAGCACGGCACGCGCCCATCGAGACACGCGAGCTGTCACGTTCGGGTCCGAGCCTGCGATCAGCTGTGCTAGGGTCCGCCAATGGAACGTCTGTTCTGTTTCGTCCCCGCGCTCGACAGGAGGAGCCGATGCTGACCGCCCCACCCGGGAGTGCCGACGAGGCCATCGCCGCCCTGCTGGCGAGCCCCGAGCTCGCGCCGCTGGTCGCGGCCCACCGCGTCATCGAGCCGCGCGCGCCACGGCATGCGCCGTGGCCGGCCGGCGTCGAGCCGCGGCTGGTGGATGCGCTGCGCGGACGCGGGATCGAGGCGCCGTACACGCACCAGGCCGCGGCCTACGGGGCGGCGGCGGCGGGGCGCAACGTCGTGGTGGTCACGCCCACCGCATCGGGCAAGACGCTCTGCTACAACCTGCCGGTGCTGGGGGCCGTGGCCGCCGACGACGCCGCGCGGGCCCTGTACCTGTTCCCCACCAAGGCCCTGGCCGCGGATCAGCTGGTGGAGCTGCGCGGCCTGGCCGACGCCGCCGGGCTCGGCCTCAAGAGCCACACCTACGACGGCGACACGCCGCCCAACGTGCGCTCGGTGGTGCGGGCCGCGGGCCAGGTGGTCATCACCAACCCGGACATGCTCCACTCGGCGATCCTCCCCCACCACACCAAGTGGTTCAAGCTCTTCGAGAACCTGCGCTTCGTGGTCATCGACGAGCTGCACACCTACCGCGGCCTGTTCGGCTCGCACGTGGCCAACGTCGTGCGCCGGCTGCGCCGCATCTGCGCTCACTACGGCGCCGACCCGGTCTTCATCTGCGCGTCGGCCACCATCGCCAACCCGCGGGAGCTGGCCGAACGCATCGTCGAGGCGCCGGTCGAGCTGATCGACGACAACGGCGCGCCGTCGGGCCGGCGGCACGTGCTCGTCATCAACCCGCCGGTGGCCAACGAGCAGCTGGGCGTGCGCGGCTCGGCCCTGCTCACCGGGCAGCGGCTGGCGGAGCGTCTCATCCGCGGCGGCGTGCAGACCATCGCCTTCGCCCGCTCCCGCACGGCGGTGGAGGTGCTGACCAGCTACCTGCGCGAGACCTTCGCCCCGCCGCCGGGCCATCCGCACACCATCCGCGGCTACCGCGGCGGCTACCTACCCAACGAGCGCAACGAGATCGAGCGCGGCCTGCGCGACGGGCGCGTCCGGGGCGTGGTGGCCACCAACGCGCTCGAGCTCGGGATCGACATCGGCAGCCTGGATGCCGCCATCAGCATCGGCTACCCCGGCACCATCGCCTCCACCTGGCAGCAGATGGGGCGAGCCGGTCGCCGCACAGGCACAAGCCTGTCGGCCCTGGTCTGCTCGTCGGCACCGATCGACCAGTTCCTGGCGGCGCATCCGGAGTACCTCTTCTACAGCTCGCCCGAGCACGGGCTGGTCAATCCGGACAACCTGCACGTCCTGCTCAACCACCTGCGAGCGTCGAGCTTCGAGCTGCCGGTCCCGGCCGGTGAGCGCTTCGGCATCGATGAGACGCCGATGCTGCTCGACGTCCTGCAGGAGGACGGCTGGATCCGCCGCGCGGAGGACGACCGCTACTACTGGAGCCACGAGAACTTCCCGGCATCCGACTTCAGCCTGCGCTCCGGTGCGCCGGAGAACGTCGTCATCGTCGACACCACCGGCGAGCGCCATCGCGTGCTGGGCGAGGTGGACCTCTTCGCCGCCCCGCTGCTGGTTCACGAGAAGGCGATCTACATTCACCAGGGCGTGCAGTACCACGTCGACCGGCTCGACTGGGACGAGCGCAAGGCGTTCGTCACCCGCACCGACGTCGACTACTACACCGATGCCGACCTGGGCATCACCCTCAAGGTGCTGGAGGTCTTTGACGAGGCCGATGTGCCGCCCGCCGGCAAGCGGCAGCGAGGCGAGGTGATGGTCGCCTGGAAGGTGACCATGTTCAAGAAGCTCAAGTACCACACCCACGAGAACGTCGGCTGGGGCTCCATCAGCCTGCCCGAGACCGAGATGCACACCACCGCCACCTGGCTCGTGCCGCCGGCGGAGCTGGTGAACCGGTACGACCGCGACACGCTGGACGGCGCGCTCATCGGCCTGGCCCGGGTGGCGCGCACCACCGGCGCTCTGCTGCTGATGTGCGACCCGCGCGACCTGGGCGTACTGGCCCAGGTGCAGGCGCCGTTCACCGGCCGCCCGACCCTCTACCTGTACGACGCGGTGCCGGGCGGCGTGGGCCTGACGGAGCGCCTCTTCGGGCTCGTCGACGAGCTGATCCGGGTCTGCCGCGAGGCGGTCGATTCGTGCGCCTGCGCCGACGGCTGCCCGGCGTGCGTCGGGCCGGCGATCGAGGTGGGCCCGCGCGGCAAGGCCGTCGTCTCCGAGCTGCTGGCCGGCATGGGCTGACCGATGCGCTCGCTCGCCGACCGACTGGCCACGCTTCCCCGCCCACGTCCCGCCGCCCAGCCCGTCGACCATGCCGCCGCACGCGAGCGCGCCGACCGGCTGGCGCGATGGTTCGGCGCCCGCCTGGACGTCCAGGAGGGCGGCGCGGCGGTCGTCGTCGAGCGCCGGATCCGACTCCCGAGCGACGTCGCCAGCCGGCTGGCCACGCTGGCCCCCGGCAGCTACTTCGACACCGAGACCACCGGCCTCTCCACCGGGGCGGGCACCGTCGTGTTCCTGTCCGGGACCGGGCGCCTGCTCGGCGACGAGCTGGTCGTGCGGCAGCTGCTGCTGCCCGACTACCCGCATGAGCGGGCGCTGCTGCGCCTCCTCGCGGCGGACCTGGCCGAGCGGCCGCGGCTGGTCACCTACAACGGGCGTGGCTTCGATCTGCCGCTCCTGGCCGCGCGGCTCACGGTGAACGGGTTGTTTCGCGAGCAGGCGGGACTGCCCGCGCAGCACGACGACCTGCTCCCCGTGGCGCGGCGGCTCTTCCGCCGCCCGCTCGGCGGAGCGCGGCTGGCCACGATCGAGGCGGGCGTGCTCGGCGTGCGTCGCGGCTTGGACTGCCCCGGGAGCGAGGTCCCGCTGCGTTACTTCAGCTACCTGCGCGGCAGCTCACCGGACGTGCTGGCCGACGTGCTCGACCACAACCTGCAGGACGTGGTCTCGGTCGCCCTGCTCGAGGGGGAGGTGGTACGCCTGCGGGCCGGTGGCTGGGTCCACGCCGATGTCCTCGACCGCCGTGGCATGGCGGTGGAGCTAATGCGCTGCGGGGCCGTCGACGACGCCATCGGCCTGCTGGAGGACGCCAGCCACGCCGCGACGGACGCGGGCGAGGTGGTCGCCCTGCGCCGGCTCGCCACGCGGTTGCTGCTCGCGGGCGGCGAGGTCGAGCGCGCCGAGGCGCTGTGGACCAGCGGGACGCGTCGTGCATCCCTCGACGCGGCGACGGCCTGGATCGAGGTGGCGCGCATCCGCGAGCGCCACCGGGGCGACCTGCATGGCGCCATGGAGGCGGCGGCGGCCGCGTCGCGGGTCCTGGACCTGGCGTTCGCCCTGGGACGCGGCGGCGGGATGCGAGAGGTCGGCAAGGTGCGCCTGCGGGTGGAGGCGCGGCTGCGCCGCCTGCGGCGCTGGACGGCCGCCGCCGAGCGGCGGGCAGCGGCGCAGCGGCGCCGCGTCAGCCCCCGCGGGCCAGGAGGTCCGCCACTCCCGACATGGCCTGGTCGGCTCGCCAGCTGAGGAAGGCGCGGTCGGCAGCCGCCGGCCAGCCGGGCGCGAGCAGCAGGGCGGCGAACATGTCGCCGGCTCCCACGCTCGAGCCCTCGACCCGCCGTCGGACCGGGACCTGCCAGCGTTCGCCTGCGGCGTCGAACCACGCGTCGTTCGTCGCGTCGGTGACGACCAGCACCGCTCGCGGGCCGAAGGCCGCACGCAGCGCATCCAGCTGGCTGCCCGGCTCGTCGCCCTCGGCGACCAGATCCTCGCGGCTGGCGATCAGGACATCCATGTCGGCCAGCACGCGCCGGCGCGCCGGGTCGAGGCGCGACAACGGGAGTGGCGTCACCACCTCCCCGACGGCCAGCCGCCGCAGCCAGCCCTGCAGGATGGCCGCCCGACGCTCCGCAGCATCCCGCTGGCCGCCCAGGTCCGGGCCCAGCTCGCCGGCGACGGGCGCAAACAGCACGAGCCGCGCCGCGACGGGCGCCGGAGGCGACCGCAGCGCCCCGCCGGAGCCCAGGAAGCGCAGCTGGCGCCCGCCGCCGGCCGAGCGATGCTCGAACGCGATCGAGCGGTCGGCTGGCTGCGCCACCACGAAGCCGGTGGCGCGCAGCTCGGCCAGCGCTCCCGCCGCCTCGGGCTCCGGCCCAACCGAGGCGACCACCCCAACCCGGTGCCCCGCACGCGCCGCGGCCCGCGACGCGTGCAGGACGGAGCCGCCGGCGACCGAGGAGCCATCGGGCAGGCGGTCCACCGTCAGGCCGCCGACGACCAGGAGGTCCAGCGGGGTCAGGGGCCGGTCGCGTGGCATCGGTCTATCATCGGGCCATGACGCGACTCTTCTTCTACGAGCTCCACGAGGGCGCCAGCGACCTGCTGACCGACGCGCTGCTGGTGTCCGGGCGCGAGCACACGCCAGATGCGTTCGCGGGACTCGTGGAGGAGGCGCGCCGCGCGGTGAAGGACACGTACGAGGAGGACACGCTGGTCGAGGCGATCGCGCGGGAGCTCGAGCGCCAGCATGGCTTCACGTACATCGGAGACGAGAAGCTGACCGCCAGCATGAGCGTCGGGATGGACGCGGACGACACCTTCCTGGTCGAGCAGTCGGACGAGTTTCGCAGCATCATCGCGGAGCTGGAGCGGCCGAACTGAGCCGATGGTCAGTGGCCTCGAACCCAACGAGAGGGTGCGTCATCGCGGGAGGTCAAACGTTGAAGAGCACCCGGATGGTGTCCCCGTCCTTGACGCGATAATCGCGGCCCTCTTTTCGGAGAAGCCCTTCCTTTCTCGCGGCGGCTTCGCTCCCGACACGTAGGAGGTCCTCCACGCTCACCACCTCGGCGCGGATGAACCCGCGCGCCAGGTCGGTGTGGATCGCGCCGGCGGCGTCCACCGCGGTGGAGCCGTTGCGCAGCGTCCAGGCGCGGCACTCGTCCTCGCCCGTGGTGAAGAAGCTGAAGAGGCCGAGCAGGCCGTACGTGAGGCGAATCACTCGCCCGCGGCTGGCCTCGGCGATGCGGAGGTCCTCCATGAACAGCGCCGCGTCCTCGTCCGGCAGCTGGGCGATCTCGGCCTCGATCTTCCCGGCCAGGGCGGCAACATCGGACTGCGGCTGGCCGTAGCGGGCGCGGCCGTCCTCCTCGAGCGCCGCGGCGTCCGGCAGGCGCGCCTCGTCGATGCTGAGCACGACCAGGACCGGCTTCTGCGTCAGGAAGCGAAACCCCCGCAGTCGCCGCTCGTCGTCGTCAGTCAGCTGCATGGCGCGCAGCGGCCGACCTTCCGAGAGATGCGGCTCCAGCCGCGCCAGCAGCTCCTCCTCCAGGGCGTTCTGCTCGCGTTCCGCCGCCGAGCCGTGGCGCCCCGAGGTGCGCAGCCTGTCCAGGCGCTTCTCGATCACCGACAGGTCGGCCACGGTGAGCTCCAGGTCCAGCTCCTCGACGTCACGCCACTGGTCGGCCGGGCGGTCGGCGGTGCCGGCATCGAAGGCGCGGGCGACGTGGAGCAGCGCATCGGCGTTGCGGACCTGGGCAAGGACGTCGGGCTGGATGGTTCCCTCGCGGGCGGCCCCGGCCGGGATGGCCACGTCGACGTACGTGACGTCGGCGGGCGTGGTCTTCTTCGGCTTGAACAGCTCCGACAGACGGTCCAGCCGCTCGTCGGGCACCTTCACCACGCCGATGTTCGGGGCGGCGCGCCCGCCCGAGAAGCCGCCCACCTCGGCTTGGCCGCCGGTGAGCGCATTGAAGACGGTGGTCTTGCCCGATCCGGGCAGGCCGACGATGGTGACCTGCATCGGTCAGTAACCGACCTCGAGGTCGACGACGTTGTGCAGCGGCTCGCCCCTGCCGAATCGGCGCAGGTTGGCCAGGAACAGCTCCAGCGAGCGGTCGACCACCCGGTCGCTCGACCAGGAGGTGTGCGGCGTGAGCACGATGTTCGGCGTGCCGTACAGCGGCGAGTCCGGCGGAAGCGGCTCGTCGTTGAAGACGTCGAGCACCGCGCCGCCGATCCAGCCGGCCTCGAGCGCCCGACGCAGCGCGACCTCGTCCAGCAGCCGGCCGCGCGCGATGTTGATGAGCCAGGCGGACTCGCGCATCTCCTGCAGCTGCGGGGCGCCGATCATCCCGGCCGTCTCGTCGGTCAGCGGCGCCGCGATGACCACCACGTCGCTGCGCCGCAGCAGCTCGTCCAGGCGGTCATGGCCGAGCAGCTCGACGTTCTCGGGAGCGCCGCCGAGCTCGGGACGCCGGCGGGTGGCGATGATGCGGGTCTCGAACGGCGCCAGCAGGCGGGCGATCTCCGAGCCGATGCTGCCGAAGCCCACGATCCCGACCGTCAACCCGCCAAGCTCTCGCCCGCGCAGCGGCTGCCAGGTGCGCTCGCGCTGCAGCTCCATCAGCTGAGAGAGCCGCCGCGCGATGGCCAGGCACATCATCACCACATACTCGGCGATCGGGCGGCTGAAGACTCCGCGCGCGTTCGTGACGGTCAGCCCGCGCGAGCGGATGACGGGCGTCACCACCCGGTCGATGCCGGCCGAAAAGGAGTGGATCCACGCCAGCCGCGGGGCGTGGCCGACGATGTGGTCCAGCACCGCACCGGGGATGCCGCCGCGCAGCAGGACGCGCGCGTTGGCCAGCGGATCGCCGGTCTGGTCGTGGACGACGCCCTCGCGCGAGACGTGCACCACGCGCACACCGGGGATCGACTCGACGCGGGCCACCTGCTCGCCGCTGAGGGGCGATCCGAAGATGGGCGTCGCCAGGACGACGATCTCCTCGCTGCTCAGCTGACCTCCTCCGATGGCGCCTCGTCGCCAGCACGGGCCGTGTCCGCCTCGATCCGCGCGATCCAGGCGACGGGGTCCCGGATCTCTGCCAGGGTCGGAAGCCGATCCGGTCCCTGCCACACCTGGTTGAGGAAGGCCCGGTCACGGGCGGCGATGACCGCGGCCACGAACCGCTCGCCGGCCTCGTACTGCTCCATCTTCAGGTCGAGCCCGGTGATGCGCATGATGGCCCGCTCGACCGCCCCGCGGTTCTCGTTGCGTCGCTCGAATCGATCGTGGATCTGCTGGAAGCCGGGCAGCAGGCGCTCGCCGGCCGCGTTCATGACGTGGTTGGAGTACCCCTCCAGCAGCGACATCAGCGCCTGGGTGCGCTGGAACGTCTCGAGCTGGGTGGGCGACATCAGGCGCTCCAGCCAGTGTCCGCTGCCCCGGCGGGCCATGGTCTGCTGCAGCCGCTTCATCATCCCGCTCGAGTCGGCGGCCAGCTGCTCGATCGACTCGGCGACGAGGGCGGCGAAGTGGTCGCGCAGCCATGGGTACGCCTCGAACTCGAAGGCGTGGGTCGCCTCGTGCAGCGCGATGAAGGTGCGGAACTCGTCGTGGGGCAGCCGCATGGCGCTGGCAGTGGCGGCGATGTTCGGCTCCACGAAGTGCAGGCGGCCCCGCGTGGCGGGGCCGGCGGCCAGCAGGCTGACGTCGTACTGGCCGAGCACCTTGCGGGCCAGGAAGGCCAGGAGGAACCCGAGCTGCTGGTTGCCGATGGAGCGGTTCACGACCCGCGCCAGGGCCCGACCGGCGGTGTCCGGGCCGGTCTGCTGGGCCGCCACGATCCGCTCCACACGCTCGAACAGCGTCTCGAAGGTGCCGAGGTTGAGCTCCACCCAGCCGGCGCGGTCGATGACGGCCGGCGTCTCGAGGGCCGCCGGCAGCTCGGCGCCGATCTCCTCGGCCACGACCGGCTCGATCCGCAGCAGCGCCTCGCGGTAGAAGGCCTCGGCGGCCGCCCGGGACTCGCCAGGCAGGGTGGCCGCGTCGGAGCCGAGGCGACGCAGGGCGATGGTGCGCACCGATTCCCAATCGATCAGCCGCGTCCCCGCTCGCCGCAGCAGCTCGCGCTGCGCCACGGTGGCTCCCATCGCCAGCAGGCCGCCGACGACGATGCCCATCCCCAGGCGGCTCGCGTTGCGTGTCATGGCCCGAGTCTAAACGCGCGCGAGCTCCGCCGCCTCGACCCGTGGCAGCGCCTCCCCGAAGAGCCGCCGGGCGACGGCGCGGAACGCCGCCACGTCGCCGGTGGTGGCCACCCGGTGCGCGACCGGCGCGCTGCCGTCGCCGTGGGCCGGTGCCCGGGCGCCCAGCGCGTCGAGGAGGTCCTCGGTCGCCAGCGCGGTGGTGAATGCCGAGTCCACCACAGCGACCCCGCTGCCTGCCTCGCGCTGGATCATCGGTCGCAGCAGCGGGTAGTGGGTGCAGCCCAGGAGGAGCGTGTCGATCTGCGGGTCCTGCCGTCGCAGCTCGTCCAGGTACCCCCGCACCGCGCGCTCCGTGGCCGCGTCCTCCAGGCGGCCGGCCTCGACCATCGGCACGAGCTCGGGACATGCCTGCTGCGCCACGACCAGGCGCGGGTCGGCCTCCCCGATGGCCGCCGGGTAGGCGCCCGACTCCACCGTCCCGACGGTGGCGATCACGCCAACGTGGCCGACCCGCGTGGCCGCGGCGGCGGTCACGGCGCCGGGGCGGACGACCCCCAGCACCGGGACGGGCGACGCCTCGCGCACCGTCGGCAGTGCGCGGGCGGTGGCCGTGTTGCAGGCGAGCACCAGCAGCTTGATGTCCTGGTCGAGCAGCCAGCGCACGCCCTCGGCGGTGAAGCGCTGCACCTCGTCCGCCGGCCTGGGGCCGTAGGGAGTGCGGGCGTTGTCGCCCAGGTATACGGTCGCCTCGGCCGGCAGGCGCCGATGCAGCTCGGACAGGACGGTCAGCCCGCCGACGCCGGAGTCGAAGACGCCGATCGGCCTCGGATCGCCGGAAGCGATCACCGCCGGCTCAGCGCCGGGCGAGCGCCGGGGCTCGCTGCCGGAGGTGGGCGCTGAGCGACTCCGCCATCTCTCGGACGCCACGCGAGATGGGAGCGTCCGGGCTGCCGGACACGAACGGCACCCCCTCGTTGTTGGCGGCCTGCACCAGGTGCCCGTCGGAAACGACCTCGTAGTCGATGGCGCGGCCGATGGCGGCCTCGACATCGGCCCGGTTGAAGCCTCCCGCCGAATCGGCCCGGTTGAGGACGGTCGCCAGCTTGGTGGGCGGGTAGCCGATGGCGTCGAAAGCCTCGCCGGCCATCACCAGCCCACGGATCGCCATGGAGTCGTAGGTGAGCACCTGCAGGATCAGGTCGGAGGCATCCAGGAACACGAGCACGTCCTCGGAGAGCGCGGCGCGCGTGTCCACGATCACGAACTCGTACAGCTGGCGCAGGATGCTCAGCGCCTTCTCGACGTCGCGGACGGTGACCATCTCGGCCATCTCGACGCGCGGTGGCGCCAGCAGGATGTCGATACCCGACGGGTCCTTCCAGGCGACGTCGGCGACGTCCGACTCGCGAATGCGGTCGGTGGGCAGGTTGACCATCGACGGCGCAACCGCCGGAACGCGTAGCAGGCCGCGCAGGTCGCTGAATTGGAGCGAGCCGTCCACCAGGCACACCCGGTGGCCGGCAGAGCCGAGCGCCACCGCCAGGTTGTAGGCCAGGGTCGTGCGGCCGACGCCGCCCTTCGGGGAGAAGAAGGTCACCATCATGGAGCCGGCCCGCGACGCTTCGACGGCACGCTCCTCGTACGTCTTGCGCACGATGGTGGTCAGGTCGAAGCCGGAGAACGGCATCTTCAGGATCGCGTCGACGCCCCTGGACGGGTCCTCGCTCACCGGGTTCTGTGGCACGGTCACCATCACGACGCCGACCGCCGGCTCCGCCTCGCGGATGCCCTGCGCCACCTGCTGCCCGGAGGTGCGTCCCTGCAGCAGCGCGTCGACGATCACGACGTCCGGCTTGTACTCCGACACGGCGCCGACGGCGCGGTCACCGGAGGTGATCACGTCCAGGATCTTGATCTGGGACTGGGCCTGGAGCAGGGCGCGCATGTGCGACGCCACCTGCGGCACGTCCTCGACCACGAGGAGCCGGATCTGCTCTCCTGCCACTTCTCCCCACGTCCTTCCTGCGTCCGCCGCCCGGGCCGACCCTCAGTGCGCGGCTCGCCGGACGACCAGGATCTGTCGCTCGCTGTCCCCCTCGAGCGGATCCAGGTCGTGCGAGCCGTAGGCGAGCTCCTCCACCAATCCTGCTTCCCGGGCGAGCGAGCGGAGCGCGTCCACAGAGGGATACCAGAGCCGATGGCTGGCCGGAAGCCGCGCTATCGTACCATCGGGTCGTCCTACATCCACGATCGTGGAAAAGACGACGCGCAGCCCCTCGGGAGCCTCCTGGCGCATCAGCTGGCTGCGTCGTACGACCTCCGTCCCGTCGACCACGCGACGCCAGTCGAGTGAGAGGGGCAGGTCGCGCGCGGGCAGCAGCCCGGGGCCAAGCTCGTCGATGACGGCCACGCCGCGCCGGTCGAGCACGGCGGCAATGCCGGCGAGCATGCGCAGCGCCTCATCGGGACCGTCGAGGTGCGCCAGGACGCCCGCCACCGCCACCAGTGACGCGCCGCCAGACATCGCCGCGCGCAGGTCGGCCCGATCCAGTTGGCGGACGTCACCCTGCATGACCGCCAGGCGCCCGGCCCCCGCGGCCTTGGCGAGCGCGGAGTCGTTGGCGATGCGGGCCTCCGCCCGCCTGAGGAGCGCGGGGCTCCCGTCCACGGCCACCACGCGCCGCGCGCCACCCTCCACGAAGCTTCGCAGCAGCCGGCCCGATCCGCAGCCTAGGTCGAGCACGGCCCGTGGATGCCTGCGCGCCAGCTCTCGGTAGAAGGCGAGGTCCTCGCTGACCTGGTTGTGCTCGAGGTCGTAGATCTCGGCCAGC
>JAPSGM010000326.1 GCA_031177555.1 Chloroflexota bacterium | reverse complement strand
CCCAGATGCGCTCCGCATCGAGCAGCATGTACAGCGACAGGATCAGGATCAGCACCAGCGAGCCCAGGGTCGCGAGGGTGGCGCCGGCCACGACCTCGGCCTGGTCGAAGATGTCGCCGGCCACCACCCCGACCTGGCGCTGGGCCGACTGGAACAGCTCGACCAGGTCGATCTGCAGCCGCTCCAGGGCGAGCGCCGACTGGTAGCCGGCCAGCCGCGCCTCGATCTGCCGGGCGGTCTGCGGGAACTCGGTCGTAACCTGGGTCACCTCGCGGGTGATCGACGAGCCGACGTAGAACAGGACGAAGCCGAGCAGCACCAGCGCGGCGAGGTAGGCGAGCACCACCGCCAACCCGCGCGGCAGCGGCAGCCGCTCGTCCAGGAAGCGCACCACCGGCGACATCACGAACGCCAGCAGCCAGGCCAGGAACAGGATCAGGATGATCTGGCTGAAGCCGCCCAGGAACGAGATAACCATCTGCAGTAGCAGCAGGCCGAAGTAGGCCGAGCCCAGGACCAGGAAGACGAGCAGCCAGCGACGTTCCCTGGTGCGCAGGGCGCCGGCCGGTGCCCGGGTCACCGGGTCAGGCGGTCCCGGGCCCACGACCGATGCCGACCGCGGCGCGCACCTCGGCCATGGTCGCCTCCAGGATCGGCCGCACCTGGGCGGCGCCGGCGGCGAGCACCTCCTCGACGTGGCCCGCCTCCGCCGCCAGCCGTGCTCGCTTCTCGCGCATCGGCCGGAAGAACTCGACGATGCGCTCGGCCAGCAGCTGCTTGGTCTGCACGCAGCCGGTCCGGGCGGTTCGCTCGCCGTCCTGGATCTGCAGGTAGTCCCCGCCGAAGAACCGATGCAGCTGGCACACGTTGCAGACCTCGGGTCGCCCCGGGTCGCTCCGCTTGATGCGCTGCGGGTCGGTGACCATGCTCATCACCAGCCGATGGATCTCATCGGGCTCCGCGAAGATGGGGATGGTGTTGCCGGCGCTCTTGCTCATCTTGCGAGCGCCGTCGATGCCGAGCACCACGGGCGCATCGGTGTAGACCGCCTGGGGCTCCGGGAAGATCTCGCCGTAGCGGCGGTTGAAGGCGCGCACGATCTCGCGGCTCAGCTCCAGGTGCGCCGCCTGGTCCTTGCCCACCGGCACGCGCGACGCCTTGTAGATGACGATGTCGGCCGCCTGCAGCACCGGGTAGGTCAGCAGGCCGTTGCTGTTCTCCTTGCCCTCGGCGCGACCCTCCTTGTACGTCGGGTTGCGCTCCAGCCAGCTGACCGGCACCACCGTGTCGAAGATCCACATCAGCTCGGAGTGCTCCGGGAAGTCCGACTGGCGGATGATGGCGCACCGATCCGGGTCGAGGCCCACCGCCAGCAGGTCCAGCACCATGTCGCGGGTCAGCCGGCGCAGCTCCTCGCCGTCGTGCACGGTGGTCATGGCGTGCAGGTCGACGATGCCGTAGATCGCGTCGTACTGGTCCTGCAGCGCCACGTAGTTCACCTGCGCGCCGAGGTAGTTGCCCAGGTGCGACGCGCCCGACGGCTGGATCCCGGAGAAGACGCGCTCCCGCGTTGTCGCCGGGCCGGTCGCGGGGTCCACGGCGAGCTGGCTCATCGGAGCGCGAGTGTAACGCACCCCTCCGGGGCCCATGGGCGGGCGAAGTGGACCCGCCTCGCCATAATGGCCGGATGACCGGTGGCCATGACTGGGGCCGCGCCGCCGTCCCGATGCGGCGGATCGGGCATGCCGTGGAGCACTACGCCACCATCGGCTCCACCAACGACCGGGCGCGCGAGGCGCTGGCCGATGCGGGCGGCGAGGGGCTGGCCGTCGTCGCCGATCACCAGTCCGCCGGTCGCGGCCGGCGCGGCCGGACCTGGCTGTCGCCGCCGGGGCGCAACCTGATGGCCAGCGTGGCGCTCCGTCCGCGGCTGGAGCAGGCGCGTGCCGGTCTGCTGGGCATCGCCGCCGCGGTGGCCGTTCGCGACGCGTGCGCCGCCGCCGTCCCGGGCCGCGCCATCGGCCTGCGCTGGCCGAACGACGTCGTCTCCGCCGAGCGGCGCAAGGTCGCCGGCCTCCTGGTCGAGACGACCCTGGTCGGCGAGCGGGTGATGGACGCGGTCATCGGGGTGGGGATCAACGTCAACTGGCGGCGCGCGGAGATGCCGGCCGAGATCGCGGAGCGCGGGACCTCGCTGGCCGACCTGGCCGGGACGGAGATCGATCGGGTGGCGCTGCTGGCCGGCCTGCTCGAGCGGCTGGACCGCGAGATCGGCCGG
>JAPSGM010000325.1 GCA_031177555.1 Chloroflexota bacterium | reverse complement strand
CTGCGGCCGCGGTCCCAGCTGGCCGGTCGCACCACCGCGTGAACGCCCCCGCCGAACCGATGGCTCCGCGTCGCGCGACATCGTCCCCGTGGGCGCTGGTCGCGTGGACAGTGATGTCTCTCGTCCTCTTCGTCGCGTCGAGCATGGCGATCTTCGCGGTCAGCTGGGTGATGAGCGCCTTCGTGGAGGTGCCGCACCTTGTTGAGATGGCGGAGTGGTCCGTGTTGTGGGGCGCACTGTCGCTCAGTGGCGTCCTGGTCGCCGGACGCCTGGCCTTCGGCCGATGGCTGCAGGTGAGCGCGGTTGCCTTCCTGCTTGCCGGCACCGGCATCTTCCTGTCGGCGATCGTCAACGTCGTCCTGCAGCAGTGGGCGGTAGCCCGCTTCGGGTACTTCGACCCCGACTTCGTGTGGTGGACCGCCGGTCTGTTCGCGGTCCTGGTCGGCCTGGCAACGGCCACGTTCGGCGTCCTCGTCGCTCCTCCCGGAGCAGCCGGCTGGCCGCTCGCGTTCGTTCTGCTTGGCGCGGCGGGGGTCGCATTCATCGTCCTGGGCAACGTGCCGGGACTCGGCGACGGCATCGAGCCGGAGAGCTGGCCGCTCGCCATCTGGATCGGGACCAGCGGCCTCTATGCCGCCGCCGTGACCGTCGCATCAGTCATCCGGCACGCCACCCTAGAGCCACGCTCGAGCGGTAACGCCGAACCCGCCGCTCACCTCTGAACCGCTGCAGCTGCCAGTGGTTGAGGCGCGGCCGGGCCGCGCCGCGGCCTGTTGCGGCAGCCAGGCAAGGCGTGGTCCGGCCACGCCACAACGACCGGGATCCATCGGTCCGGGACGGATCAGCGGGTGGGACGCTCCCGGTCGGACATCTCCAGGATGTCGAGCATCGGCAGGTCGCGCTGGTAGTCGCTGAACTCGAACTCCGGCCCGCAGCGCAGGGCGTCGTACGGGCAGGCATCGGCGCAGATGCCGCAGAAGATGCAACGCGACACGTCCAGCTGGTAGGTCTCCAGCGTGCGCGGCCGCGGCATCAGGGCGCCGACCGGGCAGGTCTCGGCGCAGCGGCCACAGGACACGCAGGGCGTCTCGTTGAGGCTGACGTAGTCGGCCGTGGTCACCAGCGAGTCGAAGCCCTTGCCGATGAAGTCGTAGCAGCCCGCCCCCACGATGTCCTTGCAGACCTGCGCGCAGCGGCCGCAGTCGATGCAGCGCGAGTAGTCGCGCAGGATGAACGAGTGCGTCTCGTCGCGGCCGTAGCCGTGGTTGACGCCGACGTACGGGTTGTCCTGGATCGAGCGCTCGTCGATCGCCATGTTCAGCGTCGTCTCGTACTCGATCGCTGCCTCGCGCAGGTCGCAGTGGCCGATCGCCTCGCACGTGCACTGCAGGCAGCGTGACGCCTCCGCCATGGCCTGGTCGTGGGTGTAGCCGTGCTCGTACTCGCCGAAGTTGTCCCGCCGCTCCTCGGCCTCGAGCTTGCCCATCACCGCACGCGGCTCCTTCACGTCGTCGGTGAACGGCACGATGGTCAGGAAGTTGGGCTGCGGCTCCGAGACGATGCGGCGCACCTGTGGATCGTCAAGGTCGTGCCCGCGCAGCCAGTAGTCGATCGCGTACGACGCGCGCCGGCCCTCGCCTATGGCCTCCACCACGGTCGCGGCGCCGGTGCGCACGTCGCCGGAGGCGAAGACCCGCGGCAGCCCCGTGCGGAAGATGTCCTCCTCGCCGACCAGGGTGCCGCGCCGGCTGATCTCCAGCTGCGCGCGCACCTCCTCCGGCTCCGACTCGACCCAGGCCAGGTCGGGGCCCTGCCCGATCGCGCCCAGCACCGTGTCGCACTCGATGACGAACTCCGTGCCGGGCATCGGCTCCGGGCGGCGCCGGCCCTTCTCGTCCGGCTCGCCGAGCTTCATGCGCTGGAACTCGACGCCGGTGACCTTGTTCTTCTTGTCGGTCAGGATGCGCACCGGCGCGGCCTGGAAGATGACCCGCGCGCCCTCCTCGATGGCCTCGTGCACCTCGTCCTGGGATGGCATGTCCTTCAGGTCGCGGCGGTAGACGATCGTCACCTCGGCGGACCCCTGCCGAAGGCTGGTGCGGGTGCAGTCGATGGCAGTGAAGCCGCCGCCGATGATGACCACCCTGGCGCCCTTGAGGGCCGGGATCGGCAGGCCGCGCGTGCTGTTGTAGAGATTCTCGAGGGCGTTGACCACGCCGTCGGCGTCCTCGCCGGGGATGCCCAGCTCGTTCGACTTGTAGCAGCCGGTGCCGACGTAGATGGC
>JAPSGM010000132.1 GCA_031177555.1 Chloroflexota bacterium | reverse complement strand
CGGCGAAGGTAGGACGCCACGACCGAGCCCGATAGGTACGTCAGGTTGACCTTGGACAGCGCCGCGAAGCCGTAGACGATGCTGACCTGGGCCCGCAGCAGCGTGCGCGGCCAACCGGCCCCGGGGCTTCGCTCCCCGTCCCGGATCGCGTCCACGGACAGCGCCGCGCCCGCGTCGCCCGCGGTGAGCAGCCCGGTTACCAGCACCATCAGGTACAGGTGGTTGCTGTACAGCTGCTGGTCCGCCAGCAACACCGCGGCCAGCGTCAGGGTCAGGACGGTGCCGGCGACTCGCGTGCGCCACCCGATCCCGAACGCCACCACGCTTGCCAGCCACAGGCCGATGAGCCCCCACGCCATCGGCTCCGACAAGCCCGGCGCCCATTCGACGTAGGGGGTGCGGATGTAGGCGGGGTCGGCGAGGCGCAGCAGGCTATCGGCGCTGGCCCGAAGCTCCAGCAGGATGGCGACCGATACGCCCATGCGCGCGATCGCCAGCGCGCGCGCCTGAGCTGGGGCGGCTACCTGCACGCGATCACCTCGTCCGCGCCGCCCTCCGACTCGACGCGAACCCGCACGACGTCGGGGACGGAGCACAGGCGATCCCAAAGTACCGATGCGTAGTCGATCTCGGCGCGCGGGACGACGAAGAGGGCCTCCAGCTCCATCGGCTCCTCGGTCCCGTCGGCCCTCACGACCCAGGCCTGCGGCACCGGCGGTAGCGCCGAGTACATATGCCACGCGAACCGCTGCGGCCGCTCTCCGAACACGGCCACGACAGGCACGGCGATCTGCAGCGCCAGGAAGGCGACGATCAGGACGCGCGCGATGGGGTTGCCGGGCCAGGTGGTGGACATGCGCCGCGCAGGCTGGCAGCCGCGTGGACTCCGGTCAACAGTACGCGTCGGCTACTCTCCCGCCATGTCGCTGCAACCGGGCCGCCTGGTCCAGGCGGGGATCGTGGTAGTCATGGTCGCCATCGGCCTGGGCTTCGCGGCCTGGGGGCTGTCGCGCTGGAGCCTGGAGGACACCGACGCCTACCTCGGCGCGGCCCAACGGTTGCTGGCGGGTGAGCCGCTGTACCCGCCGCCGCTGACCGGCGCGCTGGCGGACGGGCCGGACGTCTACCGCTACGCGCCGTGGTTCGCGGTCCTGTGGATGCCATTCACCGCGCTGCCGCGGGAGGTCGTGCTCATCGGCTGGACCATCGTGCTGCTGGTAGCCTCCGCCGTGGCCGTGGCGCCCCTGATCGCGGAACGCCGCGCGGCGGGCCTGGCCCTGGCCGGGTTGTGTGGCGGGCTGCTGATCTGGACCGTGAGCCGCGGCAACGCCCATCCGGTCGTCATCGCCATGCTGGTGCTGGGCGCGCCGCGGCGCAGCGGCCCGCTATGGGTCGCCCTGGCGGCGTCGCTCAAGGCGGTGCCGATCCTGTACGTCCTGGCCTATGCGGCCAGGCGGGAGTGGGGCAGGGCGCTGGTGGCCGTCCTCATCACCGCCATCCTGGTCGCGCCCATGCCCCTGCTGGGGTACGACTTCGGCCGATCACCGGGCGTCAGCCTGAGCCTGCACTTCCAGTTGGGCCCGAGCGCCTGGCTCATCGGTGCAGTCGTCGCGGTGGCGGTGGCTGGGGTCGCGGCCTTCGCGTGCCCGCGCTACGCGTGGGTGGCGGCGAGCGCCGCCGCGATCCTTGCGCTGCCGCGGCTCATCTTCTACGACTTCACGTACGTCATGGTTGGCGCCGACCCGAGAAATCGCGGGGCCCGCGGGCCGGGCAACGATCCAGCCACTCGTGATGGGGTTTCCCGGACCTTCACCATGATCAACTCGAATCGCCTCCGATGAGCGAACCCCCCGACGCCGCGACCGTCATTCCTCGATCGTGCGCAGTTCGGGTCGTCGCAACGGCGCTGCCGCTTGGCTTGCTGCTCGGTGCCTACAGCGCTGTCGGCGACGGCATTGACGCGATGGTTATCAACGGCCTCGCCAACGCCGCCGGGCCCTGGATTATCACCGCGTTCCTTGCGGGCATCGTTCAGCGGAGCACCCGCGCCGGTGGTTCCGCGGGTGCCCTGACCCTCGCCACCGCGGTGGCCGCCTACTACGGCGGAGTTCTGATTGGCGGACATTCCTTCCCCCTCCCTTTCGTGGTCGCCTGGTTGGCGGTGGCCGCTCCGAGCGGCGCTCTGTTCGGTCTGGCCGGTAGCTGGTGTGCCATCGCGGGGGATCGGTGGCGGACGGCTGCGGCAATCCTGGTCAGCAGCGCGCTGCTAGCAGAGGCCGCGCACCGTCTGATGGCGCTTCGGGCCTGGACCGGTATCGAATGGGATCGAACCTACACACAGGTCGCAACGGCCGACGCGCTGGCTGCCGTCGCGGTGCTGCTCATCCTGGTCGAGCGTCGCCGCTGGCTCGTCGCCCTTGCGATGCTGCCACCTGTTACGGGCATTGGACTGCTCCTGTTCGTGGTGGCCGGCGGCATACTCGGATGGGTGATTGCTGGCCGTTGACGGGCCCGTTTCCGGTCGCCGGGTCGTATGGATATGGCAGCATCACCATATGAAGCGCACGACCATCATGCTGAAGCGAAGGCGCGTTCCTGAGCGGCCTACTGACGTCTGACTGGGCGATCGAGCCGACGAGCAAAGCCGATCTCGCTCGCGCGGTCGAGCTGCTGGAGATGTTCTCGGACGCCGACATCGGATTCGTGGACGCGGCAACCATCGCCCTGGCGGAACGAATGGACATCCGGCGCATGTACAGCCTCGACCGCCGCGATTTCAGCCTCGTCCGCCCGGCCCAGACCGGGGCATTCGAGGTGTTGCCGTGACTCGAACCGCGGTCCTCGGCGCCGGCGCCCTGGGCCTGACCGTCGCCTACCGCCTGGCGCAGCGCGGCGAGAGCGTCGTCGTGCTGGAGCGCGAACCCATTCCCGGCGGCCTGGCCGCGGGATTCCAGCCTGAGCCGGGCATCTGGCTGGAGAAGTTCTACCACCACCTCTTCCGGGGCGACCGCCACGCCATCGGCCTCATCGATGAGGTGGGCCTGGGCGAAGACCTGGTCTGGCGCCGCCCGCTGACGGCGACCCTGCGGGACGGCAGAGTCCACCAGCTGGACTCGCCGATGTCGCTTTTGCGCTTCCGCCCGCTCCCGATGCGCGACCGCCTGCGCATGGGCGCCGCCCTGGCCTACCTCAAGGCGCTGCCCAATCCCGAGCTACTGGAGGGCCGGACGGCCACCGACTGGATCCGGCGCCGCATGGGCCGACGCGCCTACGACGTGGTGTGGGGGCCGCTGCTCGGCGGCAAGTTCGGGGCGCTGGCGGAGGAGATCGCCATGCCCTGGTTCTGGGCACGCGTCCATGATCGCACGCCGGAGCTGGGTTACCTGCGCGGCGGATTCCAGCGGCTCTACGACCGGCTGGCCGAGCGGATCGCGGGGGCCGGCGGCGAGCTGCGCTTCGGCACGGAGGTGCGCGGGGTGCGGACCAGCCCAATCGGCGGCGTGCTGGTGGACACGGTGGCCGAGACGGTCCAGGTCGACCGCGTGGTCTCGACGCTGGCCGTGCGCCTGACCTGCCGGCTGGTGCCGGAGCTGCCGGCCGACTACCGAGCCCGCCACGACTGGGGCCAGGCCTACGGCGCGCAGTGCCTGGTGCTGTCGCTGGACCGGCCGTTGACCGATACCTACTGGATGAACATCAACGATCCCGGCTTTCCCTTCATGGCCCTGGTGGAGCACACCAACTACATGGACCGCGCCGACTACAACGGGCGCAACCTGGTTTACCTGGGCAACTACCGCCCGATGGACGATCCGATCATGTCCGCCTCCACCGATGCCGTCGTCGACGGCTTCGCGCCGCACCTGGCACGTATCAACCCCGGCTTCAGCCGCGACTGGATCACCGATGCCTGGGCCTTTGCCGCCCCCTTCGCGCAGCCGATCGTGACGGTCGACTACCGCGACCACATCCCGCCGTTCGAGACACCCATCCCGAACCTGTGGGTGGCCAGCATGTTCCAGGTCTACCCCCACGACCGCGGCCAGAACTACTCGATCGACCTGGCCAACCGCCTTGTGAGGCGGCTCAGCCGATAGGCTCTCAGCGCTCCGCGCAGCGGCTCGATATCCTGCGCCGATGGCCCTGGAGATCGACCGCGTCACCAAGCGCTACGGCGCGACGCTGGCGTTGGATGGCATCACGTTCGCCGTACCCAAAGGCGCCGTCTTCGGCTTCCTGGGCGCCAACGGCGCGGGCAAGACGACCACCATGCGCATCTGCCTGGACATCATCCCGGCCGACGCGGGGGAGATCCGCTGGGACTCGAAGCCGGTCCTGCAGCTGCCGCAGCGCGTCTGGGGCTACCTGCCGGAGGAGCGTGGCCTCTACCCGCGGCTGACGGTGCTCGACCAGCTCGTGTACTTCGCCTCCCTGTACGGCGACAACCCGCACGCGGCGCGCCGGGAGGCGCGCCACTGGCTGGCGCGCTTCCGGATCCGCGAGCTTGCAGGCCGCCGGGCCGAGGAGCTGTCCAAGGGCAACCAGCAGAAGGTCCAGTTCATCGCCGCCGTCCTGCACGACCCGGAGGTCTTGCTCATGGATGAGCCGTTCACCGGCCTCGACCCGGTGAACGTCGGCCTGCTGAAGGAGGCGTTCCACGAGCTGCACGGGCGGGGCCGCACCATCGTCTTCTCCACCCACCAGATGGAGCTGGCCGAGGCCCTCTGCGAGTCGGTCGCCATCATCGATCGTGGCCGGATCGTGGCCCAGGGCAGCGTGCGGGAACTGAAGCGGGCCGCCGGACGCCGCATGGCGCGGTTCTCCTTCGACCACGCCGGCGGATCGGCCTGGCTGGAGGGGCTGCCGGGCATCAGCATCGTGCGGGCGGGGGCGGACCACACCGAGGTGCAGCTGGCCGACGACGCGGAGCCGGACGAGGTCCTGCGCCAGGTCATCGACCGTGGGGCATCCGTCAGGCGGTTCGAGCTCCACGAGCCGACGCTGGAAGCCCTCTTCATCGACCTGGTGGGCCGACCGGCCGAGGAACCGGCCGAGACCCTGGCACCGTGAGCCGGCGCAGGGATCCGCTCCTGCCCAACGCGGGCATCGTGGCGCGCCACGAGTATCTCGAACGCGTGCGGGGCAAGCTGTTCGTGGTCTCGACGGTCATCCTGATGGTGATGGCCGTGGCGCTGGCGCTGGCGCCCATCGCCATCACCTACGCCAGCCGGGCGCAGCCGGTGGCGATCGGCGTGGTGACCGCCGATCCTGACCTCCGGGCGGAGGCGGTGGCCACCGTCGACCGCATCCTCAACCCGTCGGTCGAGGGGGAGGCCACCGTGGAGACGGCGCGTGGCTACCTCGTCCAGCCGCTGCCGGATCGGCAAGCCGCCGAGCGAACGCTCGAGAGGGGCACGTTCGGCGGTGTGATCGTCATTGAGCGAGCGTCGGATCGGCAGCTGCGGGTGACCTTCCGGACCAACGACCCGGGCAACGGCGTGCTCAACCAGCAGGTCAGCTTCGCGGCGGTGGCGGTCGGCATCCTGGACTGGAGCCGCAGCCTGCCGCCCGAGTCGGAGCTGGGGGCGTTCGTGAACCCGGAGTATCTGATCGAGGGCACCAACGTGGTCGGCGAGGGCGGCGGGCCGGTCACGCCGCAACAGGCCGCCGGTCGCTCGCTG
>JAPSGM010000324.1 GCA_031177555.1 Chloroflexota bacterium | reverse complement strand
GGATCTCCCGGCCGCCGTGCGCTCGGCCCTGTCGGCCGCCGGCGCCTCGCTCGTGGCCGACGTCGACGTGTGCACGGCGTGCGCCGGCGACCACTACTTCTCGCACCGCGCCCGACGCGAGACCGAGCGGCAGGCCATGCTCGTCTGGACTCCGGCATGAGCTCGCCGGTCGGGCTACGGACATGAACATCGAGCCGCGGCTTGCGGAGGTGCGCGAGCGGGTGGCCGGTGCCGCCGGGTCGCGCCCCGTCACCATCGTCGCCGTCACCAAGGGGTTCGGTCCCGAGGCCGTCCGCGCCGCGCAGGCCGCCGGCCTGGGCGACCTCGGGGAGAGCTACGCCCAGGAGCTGGCGGTCAAGGCCCCCTCCGCCGGCCCGGGAGCCCGCTGGCACTTCCTCGGCGCCGTGCAGCGCCGCAAGGTGCGCGTGCTGGCGCCGCTGGTGCACCTGTGGCAGTCCGTCGACCGGGTCGACGCGGGGCAGGAGATCGCTCGCCGGGCCCCGGGCGCCTCGGTGCTCGTGCAGGTGAACGTCACCCGAGATCCGCGGCGCAACGGCTGCACCTGGGAGGAGGCACCGACGCTGGTGGACGAGCTGCGGACGATGGACCTCGACGTGCGGGGACTGATGGCCCTCGCCGGCCGCCAGGACCCCCGTCTCCAGTTCCGCAGGCTGGCCGTCCTGGCCGGCAGGCTGGAGCTGCGCGAGCTGTCCATGGGCATGTCCGGCGACCTCGAGGCTGCCGTCGAGGAGGGGGCGACGATGGTGCGGGTGGGGCGTGACCTGTTCGGTCCCCGTCCTGGCCCCGTCAAGCGACGATACTGTTCCGCAGAAGGAGGCTCGTGATGCCTGGCATGCTCCGGCGGGCGATGGTCTATCTGGGCCTCGTCGACGACGACTACGACGACTACGAGCCCTCGTACGAGGAGCAGCCCGCCGCCGCGCCCACGCGTCAGCAGCCTCGCGCCCACAACCCGGAGCCCTCCTACGAGCCGGCTGGCAACAGCAGTATCCGCACGCTTTCGCGGGAGTCTCCCGCCGCTTTCGAGGGGGTATCGCCCGTGTCCGCCGTCACGCCCCGCCCATCGGTGGTCCGCGCCGTTCCCCAGGCCCAGAACGCCAAGGTCCACGTCATCGCACCGGCGCAGTTCCCCGACGCCAAGGAGATCGGCGACCGGCTCAAGGGCAGCCAGCCGGTCATCGTGAACCTGCAGGCCGCCGACCGGGAGCTCGAGCGCCGCATGATCGACTTCTGCAGTGGCGCGGCCTACGTGCTCGGCGGCTCAATGGACAAGGTCGCCGACCACGTGTTCCTGCTGACCCCGACCAACGTCGAGGTGTCGGCCGAGGAGAAGCGCCGGCTGCAGGAGCGCGGCTTGTACCGCACGTGATCCACGCCCGACCGGCGCTCCACCGCCGGCGCTGCGTCCCGCGCCGATGAAGCCCCAGTGCCTCCTCCTCACCCTGTACCTGGTCGCCATGTTCGGCCGGATCATCCTGAGTTGGTTCCCCATCTCGCCCGACAGCCCGATGGCGTCGGTGTTCTCAGTGCTGTACTCGATCACCGAGCCGGTGCTCGGCCCCGTGCGGCGCCTGCTGCCGCCGGTCGGCATGGGCGGAATGGGGCTCGACCTCTCGCCCATCATCGTCACCTTCGGGCTCCAGCTCCTGGTGGCGCCCCTCATCGGCTGCCGATGACCTTCCGGGCCGGCCGGCTGGCCATCCGTGGGAACGGGCAGGGCCGGCGGTAGCATCGGCCGGTGGACGTCTCCCCTCAGACGATTCGACAGGTCCAGTTCCGCGAGAAGTTGCGCGGGTACCACCAGGACGACGTGGACGAGTTCCTCGAGCGGGTGGCGGCCGGCGTGGAGATCATGCAGGAGCGGCTCCGCATCGCCACCGAGCGGGCCGTGAAGGCCGAGCAGCAGGCGACGGAGTCCCACGAGGACGACGACTCGCTGCGGCGCATGCTCGTATTGGCCCAGCGCACGTCCGACCTGGCGGTGAAGGAGGCCAAGGAGCAGGCGGCGCGTCTCGTGGCCGAGGCCGAGACCGAGGCGGCGGCGGCTGTTGCCGAAGCGGCCGAGGAGGCGCGGCGGATGGCGGAGGCGGCGCAGGCCCAGATGCGCGCCGACGTGGAGCGCCTGGAGTCGGACCGGCGCCAGCTGACGCACGACGTCGAGCAACTGGTGCGGTATCTCGACGAGCAACGAGCGCGCGCCAGGGCGGTGCTCGTGGATGCGGCGCGGGGTCTCGAAGACACCCTCCTGCCGCCGCCGCCACCGGCGCCGAGCGGCGCCG
>JAPSGM010000323.1 GCA_031177555.1 Chloroflexota bacterium | reverse complement strand
AGGCTGTGGCCGACGAGATGGTGCGCGTCTGCCGGCCGGGCGGCGTCATCGGCATGACGGCCTTCACGCCCGATGGGCTCGCGGCTCCGTTCTTCGCGCTGTTCGGCCCGTATCTGCCACCGCCGCCGGTGGACGCCCATCCGCCCGTCGCGTGGGGTGATGCCGACCACGTGCGCAAGCTCTTCGGCAACCGGCTGGACCTCGAGTTGACGAAGCGCTCCTATGTCGAGCGGGCGTCGAAGCCCGATGCCTACCGCGACCTCTTCCTCTCGACCTTCGGGCCCGCGGTGGCCGTCATGTCCGGCCTCGCCGACGATCCCGTCCGGGCCGCCTCATTCGAGCGCGACCTCATGGACTTCGCGGTTCGCTGGAACACCGGCCATCCCGACGGCCGGGCCGAGTACAGGTACGAGTACCTCCTGATCATCGGCCGAAAGCGCCAGGGCGCCTGATATCCGGGGCGAGCGGCTCCCCAACGGATCCCGGATCAGGTCAAGACGGTGCAGGCCCGCGCCCATGTGGGCATAGGATGTGTCGATGACCCTGTACGAGCGGTCGGGGTTGCTCGAGCAGATGTCAAGCCTGCAACGCGACGCGTACCGTGGGCCTGGCAGGCTCACCCTCGTGTCCGGTGAGGCCGGCATCGGCAAGACTTCGCTCGTCGAGGCGTTCTGCAGCGCGCAGGCAACACGGGCGCGGGTGCTGTGGGGGTCGTGCGATGCCATCACGCCGCCCAGGGCATTCGCTCCGCTCGCCGACATCGGTGCCGCGGTGGGGGGTCCCCTCTCCCGAGCGCTCGACGCGGCTGACCGAGATGGCGTGCTCCAGTCCTTCCTCGCGTTGCTTCGTGGTCATGACCGGCCCACGACCGTGGTGCTCGAGGACCTGCACTGGGCCGACGACGCGACGCTCGATCTGCTGCGGGTCCTGGGACGTCGCCTTCGGGATCTTGCGGTGCTCGTGATCGGTACGTACCGCGACGATGAGGTGGACGCCGATCATCCCCTGCGGCTCACGCTCGGGGACGTTCCTGCGCGGCTGGTCACCGAGCTTCGGGTGCCGCCGCTCACGCGGGAAGCCATCGGGGCGCTCGCCCAAGGCAGGGATCTCGATCCGGACGCCCTGCACGCGGCGACCGCGGGCAACCCCTTCTTCGCGACCGAGGTCATCGCCGTCGGCGCCGATCGCGTTCCACCCAACGTGCAGGACGCGGTCCTGGCACGAGCCGCACGGCTGTCCGTACCGGCGCGCGCAGCGCTGCGGGCGGCATCGGTGCTGGGCCCGCGCTGGTCGCCGGCACTCCTCAAGGAGGTGGCTCCCTGCGACGACCGGGCGATCGAGGAGTGCCGTGCGCGCGGGATGCTCCGCGATGACGATGGCCTCCTGGCATTCCGTCACGACCTCGCCCAGCAGGCCTTGCGGGCGGCACTCCGGCCCGCGGAACGAGTCGAGCTCAACAGGCGTGCGCTCACCGTTCTCCGCGCAGGATCGTCCGAGGTGGATCTCGCTCGGATGGCTGGGCACGCCGTGGACGCCGAGGACTTTGACGCGATCCTGGAGCTGACTCCGGCGGCCGGCGATCGCGCCGCGGCCCTGGGGGCGCACCGCGAGGCGGCAGCCCACTTCGCAGCGGCCCTGCGGGTCGCGGAGCACATGGATGGCCGCCGACATGCGCAGCTGCTGGAGGCGTACGCACGCGAATGCCGGATCATCGACCACGTCGGCGCCGCGGTCGCCTCGCAGGAAGAGGCGATCGGTCGCTGGCACGCCTTGAAGGACGTCAGCCGCGAGGGCGACGGCCTGCAGGCCCTTTCGCTGATGCTCTGGCTCGCCGGTGAGCCTGAGCGTGCGCTGGACGCCGCCGAGCGGGCGGTGACGCTGCTCGAACCGATCACGCCCCACGGCCCGGAGATGGCGCGTGCCTACGCAGCACTCGCGCAGCGGCTGACGAACGCCGGCGACGACGCTCGCGGCATGGTCCTGGCCAGGCAGGCGCTTCGGCTGGCGGAGGCCATCGGCGACGAGCACATTGCCGTGCACGCCCTGACCACGCTCGGACTGACCGAAGCCTTTCGTGAGCCTGATACCGGATGGAGGCTGCTCGAAGAGAGCGCCAGGCGCGCAATGGCGGCCGGATTTGAGGAGGACGCGGCGCGCGCCCTGATCAACCTCGTCGAAACGGGGCGGGACCTCCGGAAGTACGACCTGGCCGATCGATTTCGCGATGAGGCGGTCGCCTACGTCGAGGATCACGATGTCGACCTGTACCGTCGGCGCCTGAACGGGGACCTGGCGGAGCT
>JAPSGM010000322.1 GCA_031177555.1 Chloroflexota bacterium | reverse complement strand
GTCCACGAAGCCGTCCGTCTCCTCGACGAAGGGCACCCCCCGGAAGATGATCTCGGGCGGGACGACGGAGCGGCCGTCCTGCTCCGAGATCGTGGCCACCACGATGAAGATGCCATCCGCCGAGAGCATGCGACGGTCGCGCAGTGCCACGTCCTCGATGTCGCCCACGTCCACGCCGTCGACGAAGATCATGCCCGCCTGCACCCGCTCGCCGAAGCGAGCGCCGGCCGCGTCGATCTCGAGCGCCAGGCCGTTCTCGCCGCGGAAGATCGACTTGGGGGGCACGCCCACGGCCTGGGCCAGCTCTCCGTGCAGGCGGAGGCGGCGATGGTCGCCGTGCACCGGCATCACGTACTGCGGCTTGGTCAGGTTGAGCATCAGCTTGAGCTCCTCCTGGTAGCCGTGCCCTGAGGCGTGCACGGCCACGTCCTGCGGCGTGATCACGTCCGCGCCCAGCCGGTAGATGCGGTCGATCGTCTCGTTCACGGCCCGCTCGTTGCCGGGGATCGGCGTGGCCGAGAAGATGACCGTGTCGCCGTCGTGGAGCTCGACCTGGGGGTGGTCGGCGTGGGCCATCCGGCGCAGGGCGGACAGCGGCTCGCCCTGACTGCCGGTCGAGATCACCACGAGCTTGTGGTCCGGGAAGTCCTCGATCTCCTTCGGTCCGACGAGCATCCCCTCCGGGATGTCGATGTGGCCGAGCATGCGCCCGATGTTCACGTTCTTGCGCATCGAGCGGCCGACGAGGGAGACCTTGCGGTCGAGCACCGCGGCCGCGTCCACCACCTGCTGCACGCGATGGATGTTCGAGGCGAAGCAGGTCACGACCACGCGCCCCGTGCAGCGCGAGAAGACCTCCACCAGCTTCGGGCCCACGCTCGACTCGGACAGCGCGGTGCCGGGCCGGTCGGCGTTGGTCGAGTCTCCGCACAGAAGCAGGAGGCCCTCCCGCCCGAGCTCCGCGAGGCGCGACACGTCGGCGGGCACGCCGTCCACCGGCGTCTGGTCGAACTTGTAGTCGCCGGTCACGAGCGTCGTGCCGAGCTCACAGGTGAGCGCCACGGCGAACGAATCCGGGATCGAGTGAGCCATCTTGACCATCTCGACCGAGAAGGGGCCGGCGTCGAAGCTCTGCGTGGCCAGCACATCCTCCACCGGGACCTCCCTGAGGCGGTGCTCATCCAACTTCGAGCGAACCATGGCCGCCGTCAGCGGCCCGCCGTAGATGGCCGGGGCGCGGCCGAGCTCGCGCAGGACGAAGGGCAGGGCGCCCACGTGGTCCTCGTGGCCGTGCGTGAGCACGATCGCCTCGATGTCCTGGGCGCGTTCGCGCAGATACGCGAAGTCGGGCAGGACCAGGTCGATGCCCAGCTGGTCGGGCGCTGGGAACATCAGCCCGGTGTCCACGACCACGATGCGGCCGTCATACTCGACCACCGTCATGTTCTTCCCGATCTCCCCGAGCCCGCCGAGCGGGAGGACGCGGAGCGTGCTCAAACCGCGGCGAGGAGCTTGTGGCGCTCGAGAGCCTCGCGGATGACTGCCCTCTCCTCCTCTGACGCCTCGACGAGCGGCAGGCGGAGGCCGCCGACCTGGTGGCCGGCCATCGTCAGCGCCGCCTTGATCGGGATCGGGTTGCTCGTCACGGTGAGCGCCTCGTAGAGGTCGCGCAGCCCGGCCTGGATCTCGTGGCGGCGATCCGGCTCGTCGAGGATGCGTCGCATCTCATGGCCGACGAGGTGGGACGCGACGAGGATGCCGCCGGTGCCGCCCATGTCCATCACCTGCGCGAGGACCTCGTCGTTGCCTGCCAGCAGGTCGAGCCCCTCGATCGGCTGCATGTCGTCGTAGCGGGCCTGCTTGACCGCCACCACGTTGTCGATCTCGGCAAGCTCGGCCAGCAGGTCGTTCGGGATGTCCGTGACCGTCCGGCTCGGGATGTTGTAGACGACGATGGGCTTGTCGGTGGCTCCGGCGGCGGCCTCGAAGTGGGCCCTGATGCCGCGCCGGTTGGGCTTGTTGTAGTACGGCGTGACGACGAGCATGGCGTCCACGCCGATCTCACTCGCCCGCTCGGTCAGGTGGACGGTGTGACGCGTGTCGTAGGTGCCGGTGCCGGCGACGATCGTGGCGTCGTCGGGGCACTCGGTGACGCCGAGCTCCCAGAGGCGGAGCTTCTCCTCGTCGCTGAGGGTCGGTGACTCGCCCGTGCTCCCGGCCAGGACCAGCCCGTCCGAGCCGTTCTCGAGGAGGTGATGCATGAGCCGGACGGCGGCCTCCTCGTCGAATGCCCCGTCCCGATCGA
>JAPSGM010000131.1 GCA_031177555.1 Chloroflexota bacterium | reverse complement strand
CCGAGCCCGCGAAGCCGATGTACGCCAGGTATGTGACGAGCGCCACCAGCGCGGCCACCATGGCGAAGGTGACCCAGCGCCACACGGCGTTGCGACGGGCCGCCTGCGAGTCTTCGGGCAGCTCGTACGGCACGGCCGGAGTATACGGTCGCGTTCCGCCGAACGGTCCCCTACAATCGGGTGCCGTTCGCCCGGTACGGACCGATGCGTCCGCCTCCGCGGCCGATCCCTTCCAGCCAACCAGGAGGCACCTGCGTCAGCGTGGTCACCAAGAAGGTCGGGAAGCCCGCGTCCCGTGCGCGCGCGCGCGACGCGGTGCCAGCGCGACCCGCACGGGGGCGATCCCACTCGCTTGCGCCCGCGCACCTCGGGGAGTGGGCGAGCGCGGCGGTGCTGGCGGTGGCGGTGCTGGGACTCGCCGTATTCATCGCCGGCGTCGCCATGACGGTCTCGGGGATGACGATCACGAACCGCTATGGGTCCTCGCCGCCGCCCAACGTCGACCAGCTGGGCATCGGCCAGGTCATCGGCGGGATCGGGCTGTCGGTGCTCGGGCTCGTGCTCAGCGGGTCGGGGCTGGCCGTCCTGTCCGAGGTCCGCGGCAGCCGCGCCGTGGCGGCAGCGACCTCCGCGCTGGCCGCCATCCTGGCCGTGGCCGGCGTCATCCTCGTCCAGCTGCAGCCCGGCGGCGACCTGGTGCTCAGCATGGCCCTGGCGGTCGCAGCGATCATCTTCGCCGCCGCGACCGTGATCCTGATCCGTCCCCGCCGCTGACCCAGAGGCGAGCATGAGCCGCCTCGACGCGGTGCCAGTCCTGGTGCTGACCGGGACCGGGCTGCTCCTCCTGCTCGCCGGCGGTGCCGGCATGTTCGCCGGGCTGGCGCTGGCCGAGCGGATCCACGCCTTGCTGCCGGACGAGATCACCTCGGATGCCGCAGCCATCGGCGGGGCGGCAATGGCTCTCGGCGCGGCGCTCCTGCTCACCGGCGTGGCCCACCTGGTGCTGGGGACGGCAGTACGCCGCGGGCGCTCGCTGGTCGCCGCCATCGTGACCTGCGCGGTCATGGCGGCGATCGCGCTGGGCTGGGCGGTAGCGGCCCTGGTCAGCGCCGCGGCGGGGGACGCGCCGGCCGCCGGGATGCTGCCGGCGGCCATCGGGCTGCTGGGGCTGGCGGGCGCCTACGGATGGTCGGCCGCGCTGCTGATGGGGCGGAGGAGGGTGGGCCGGGAGCCAGACTGAAGGGGCCCGGACCCTTTGCTATACTCGGCCACCGTCACTCCCGCGGGCCCGTGGTGTAGTGGCCCAACATGCCAGCCTGTCACGCTGGAGATCGCCGGTTCGAATCCGGTCGGGCCCGCCAAGCGCTTGCCCGCTCACCGAGCAATCCCAATGACAGGCATACCCCCACATCGGCTCGGGCAATACGCAAGCCGGGAGGCAGATCAGCGAGGAATGCGCGGAGCGCCTCAGGACAGCAGCCGGGCACCTGTTCGGATCTGGCTAGCGGTCGCGCCGGCAACGCACCGCGGTCAGGGGACGGCGTAGGAGAAGAGGTCGACAGACACGCTCAAGCGGCTACAGGCGCCGGCACTGGTCCTCCTTGTTGCCGTGGACGACGTTGTCCCCACCCGTCGGCCGCGGATCGTTGCCCTTGCACTGCAGGTTGCCGTCGATGACGTTGCCCCTGATCCGGACGCCTCCGTCGTTCGAGAAGGCCTGCACATCGGCGCCGACCGTGTTGTGCGCCACGATCAGCAGTCCGTCATTGGACTTGAGCTGGATGCTGCCGCCGACGCGCGTCCAGCGGACCCTGGCGTTGCCGCCGTCATCGAGCTGAATGTTGCCGTTGATCCGGGATCCCGCCAGGACGCGGACGCGAGCCGCTTCCTCGGCCTGCACGTTGCCCTTGACCCGGACGTCATAGGCATACAGCGTGGCGTTGCCCGCGACCTTGATCGTCCCCTCCACCCGCGTGCCATTGAGCGTGCACGTGGCACCTCGAGGGACGCGCAGGTTGTCCACCGTGCGAGAGCCGATGCTGCCCCGGCAGGTCGTCTCCTCCGCGTGCACCGCGGCCGGCGCGCCGAGGGCTGCCACCAGCCCGAACGCGAGCGCCAGGACCGTGTTTCGTATCCGATTCATGAGCGTGCTCCTCGATCGACCGGCGGGTGCCGGTGTTGGCCGCGACGATGCGACTCCCCGATGAGGGCTCGGTGAGCGACCCATGAGAAAGCTCTCACCCACGCCCGGGCGCCGGCGCGTCCGCCGCCCCGTGAAGCGGCAGCCGGATGATCATGGTGGTGCCCTCGCCCGGTCGGCTGTCGGCCTCGATGGTGCCGCCGTGACCCTGGACGATCGTGCGGGCGATGGCCAGCCCCAGCCCCGACCCGGGAAGGGACCCCGTGGCACGGTGGTAGCGGTCGAAGATGCGGGGCAGCTCATCCGGAGCGATGCCCGGACCGCGGTCGGTGACGCGGACCACCAGCTGGCCGTCCTCGGCCCGCCCACTCAGCCCGATCGGCGAGCCCGGCGCGTACTTCGCGGCGTTGTCGATGAGGATCAGCACCGCCTGTGACATGCGCTCGGGATCCAGGCGCGCCCGGCCGACCGGCTCCAGCGTGGTGACGACCTCGGCTCCCCTGTCACGAGCCAGCGCCACGGCGCGTGCGGCCGCCTCGTTCAACCAGCCGGCGACGTCGTGCTCGGCGAGCTGAAGCGGGACGCCGGTCGAGTCCGACCGGGCCAGGAACAGGAGGTCCTCGACCATTCGGGTCATGCGCGATGCTTCGTCGACGATCTCGCGCAGGATCTCGCCGTGCTCCGGGTCGTCGCTCACCGCCAGGCCGACCTCGGCATTGCCGCGGACCACCGTGAGCGGCGTGCGCAGCTCGTGGGAGACATCGGCGATGAATTCGGTCTTCGCCTTCGACACTTCGGCCAGCGCCGTCGCCGCCGCGCGCTCGCGGATCGCGAGGCGCCTGGTGTCCTCCACTAGGCGCAGCACCACCAGGCCGAGGAGCGCACCGATCGCGACCAGCCCGGCCAGCACGGTGAGCAGCACCAAAGATGCGTTGCCACTCGCCTCCTCGATGTCCCGCAGGGCGGCCGCGGCCAGCTCCTCGCCGAGCTTGTCCAGCTCCATGGCGGCCGCGCTCAGCTCGTCGATCCGCTCCAGGCCCTCCAGGCTCGCCGCCTCGAACCGGCGCGGGTTGCTCTCGAACAGGAGGATGGCGGGCCGGAAGTCCTCGTAGTACCGCTCGGCGATGCGCAGCAGGTCCTCGGGCTGCGGCGCCGCCGGGTCCCGCACGCCCAGCTGGCCGAGCTCGCGGATCTCGGAAAGCATGGCGGCGTAGCGCTCCTGCCACTCGCCGACGCGCGCCTCGGTCGGGTCGTTGAACAGCAGGTCGCGGTGGTAGTGCCGCACGTCCAGCACCGACACGCGCAGGTCATCAGCGTTGTCCTCGAGCTCCACATCATAGGCCAGGGCCTCGTCGACCAGGCCGGTGATGCCGCGGTTGATGGCGATGCCCACGCCGCCGATGAGCGCCATGCCGGCCAGGAGCCCGACGATTGCCAGGAGCACCCCCCGCCACGGCCGGCGCTCCAACACGGGCGCCGGCGCATCCTCGATGCCGCGGTCGCTGGTCACCCGAACGCCTCTCTATACTCGAACCCGTGCGCATTCTGCTCGTCGAAGACGAACCGCGGATCGTGCGCCTCCTCGAGCGCGGCCTCGGGGCCCATGGGCACCAGCTCGAGACGGCCTCGGACGGGACCGATGGCCTCGAGATGGCGGATGACGGAGGGATCGATCTGGTCATCCTGGACATCGGCCTGCCGGGGATGGACGGGCAGGAAGTCCTGCGCCGCCTTCGCGCCCGCCGGCCGGAGCTTCCCGTCCTGATGCTCACCGCTCGCGACGACGTGCCGAGCACGGTCCAGACGCTCGACGCAGGGGCCGACGACTACCTGACCAAGCCATTCGCGCTTGAGGAGCTCATGGCCAGGATCCGTGCGCTGAGCCGCCGCCGCGACCAGGGTCAGGCCGCCGTCATCGAGGTCGGCGATACGCGCCTCGACCTGCTCGCCCGCCGCGCCTGGCGCGGGGAACGCGAGATCGAGCTCGCGGCGCGAGAGTTCGCCCTGCTGGAGTACTTCATGCGCCATCCCGGACAGGTCCTGACCCGAAGCCAGATCCTGGAAGCGGTCTGGGAGTACGGCTACGACCCCGGCTCGAACGTCGTCGACGTGTACGTCGGCTACCTCCGCCGAAAGCTGCGTGACAAGGCCGGCAGGGACCCGATTTCGACGGTACGCGGGACGGGCTACCGCTTCGAGGCGCCGCCCGGCTGACCCCTCGTCTAGTCGTCGCTGCCGCCGGCGCCGTCATCCGAGTCGTCGCCGTCGTCCCCATCGTCGTCGCGGTCGTCGTCGCCGTCGTCGTCATCATCGGGCGGGGGCGGAGGCGGAGCCGGCTGCTCCGGCTTCGGCGTCGGCTTCGGCGTGGGATCGGGAAGCCTGCGCGTCACCTCGACCAGCACCTGGATGACGTCCGTTTCGCTGACCACCTCGACAGTCGCCTGGCGCGCCCCACGCACGACCACGAAGGTCCAGGTCCTGCCCGAGAACTGCAGGTCGACCATCTCCCACCTCTTTTCGTGAAAGGCCTCGACGTAGAACGCGCGGACCTCGTTCCTCTCCGCTCGCACGGCATACGAGACCGTCGTGACCACGGTCCTGGCTCCCTCGCGACGGTCGAACCCTGTCCTGACCGCGCCGGGATGGCGCGGCAGTCCGGGGACGTCGCGTCCGAAAACATCCCGATCGGGCAGGATGACCGGCGGCTGGCTGGCCGGCGGCGTAGAGGCCGCCGGCCCAGCCGGCGCGGCCAGCTGGGCGAACAGTCGCCCGGCGGTGAAGCCGCCAACGACGATGGCGATCGCCAGGATCGCCATCATCACGCGCGTTCCGGCCATGCTCTCCCTCGTTCAGGGTCAGGTGAATCGAACCCGCCGCACCCCGTGCTGCGCGGCCAGCTCGTCGAAGGCGTCGAACAGCTCCGCGGGTGACGGCCGGTTGGCCGGGTCGCGTTCCAGGGCGGACAGCAGCAGGGAGCCCAGCGGCGGCGGAACCTTGGCTGGCGGAGGCGCGGGGTCGAGCACGAGCTGCGGCCAGCGTTCGGCGCCGTCCGCCTGCGCATTCCCGCGCGGGAAGGGCAGTTGCTTCGAGGCGGCCTCGTACAGCGTCACGCCCAGGCCCCACACGTCGGTGGCCGGCCCCATCGTGCCGAACAGGTCCGGGTCGGCCTGCTCGGGCGCCATGTACGCATCGGTCCCGAGGGCGCCGCGGATGCTCGGAACCTGGTCCAGGCGACGCGCGATCGAGAGGTCGATCAGGCACGGCACCGGTCCCATCACGATGTTCCGCGGCTTCACGTCCAGGTGCAGGATCCTACGGCCGTGGAGGTAGTGGAGCGCCGCGGCAAGCTGGCGTGCCAGCGGGAAGAGCTGCTCCGGCAGCAGGATGCCATGGCGTCGGACCAGCGTCGACAGGCGCGGTCCGTCCAGGAACTCCAGCTCCACGAACGGTCGCGGGCCTGCCAGCGCGCAGCCGAAGATGCGCATGAACGAGGGGTGCTCGAGCTCGCGCAACACTTTGGCCTCAGAGGCAATCGCCCGCAGGGCGTGCGCATCGTCGATCCGATCTGGCCGCAGGA
>JAPSGM010000321.1 GCA_031177555.1 Chloroflexota bacterium | reverse complement strand
AGGTGCTCGGTTTGGCCGACCTGTCGTAGTGTTCGTCGACCCATCGGTTCAGCAGCCTAGGGAGATGCGATGCAAGTGACCCGCGGCGCTATCGCGGCGCCGTTCGACATGGCGCTCGTGCAGCGCGGCGCCCGCCTGCGCCGCAGCCCCTACTACGAGGCGACGCAGCGTCATGGCCCGCAGGGGTTCACCGTCTACAACCACATGCTGTTCCCGATCCGCTTCGACTCCTTCGAGGCGGAGTTCGAGGCGCTGCTCAACGACGTCACCGTGTGGGACGTGTCCGTGGAGCGCTGCCTGGAGATATCAGGGCCGGACGGGGCGCGCTTCGCGCAGCTGCTGACGCCGCGCGACCTGTCGAGGTGCGCGGTCGGCCAGGCCAAGTACGTGCTGATCTGCGATGCGGACGGCGGCATCATCAACGATCCGGTCATGACCCGTATGGACGAGGACACCTTCTGGTTCGCCCTCGCCTCGTCCGACGCGCTCCTGTTCGCGCGCGGCCTGCGCCACGCTTACCCGGACCTGGACGTCACCATCCGCGAGGCCGATGTCGCACCGATGCAGATCCAGGGCCCGAAGTCGCGCGACCTCATGCGCGATCTGGTGGGGGAGGAGATCCTGGAGCTCCGCTACTACTGGTGGACCCGCGCGGAGGTTCGTGGCATCCCGGTGGTCATCACCCGCACCGGTTGGACCTCGGAGGTCGGCTACGAGATGTATCTGCTCGACTCGTCGCGCGGCACCGAGCTGTGGGAGGCCGTCATGGACGCCGGGCGTCCGTACAACGTGCGTCCGACGGGGCCGTCCGACATCCGGCGCATCGAGGGCGGCATCTTCAACTGGGGCGCCGACATGACCTACGAGAACAACCCCCTCGAGATGGGCCTGGAGCGCCTGGTGGCGTGGAAGCTCGACGACGACGCCAGCATTTCGCTGGCCGCCCTGCGGCGGATCGAGCAAGCGGGCGTGGAACGCCGGATCGTGGGCGTCGAGCTCGACGGCGAGCCGTTCCCGGCGCTGAACTTCACGAAATGGCCGGCCCACCGCGCCGACGGACCCGGCGAGCGCATCGGCAAGGTGACCTCGGCGATCTGGTCGCCGAGGCTCGAACGCAACATCGGCTACTGCTGGGTGCCCGTGGACCTCGCGGCCGAAGGCACGACGCTGCGCGTCGAGACGGAGTGGGGGAGCCGGACGGCGACCGTCGTGCCCATGCCGTTCGTGGACCCGGAGAAGCGCATTCCTGTCTCCTGAGATGGGCGGCCCGGCGCTGTCCGATCCCGAGCGCGCGACCCTTCGGCGGCTGCTCGGCGCGGCGAAGCTGGAGATCCTGCCGCTGGGGGCCGTCCTGGCCGAGCTGCCGGCGATCGAACCCGGCACGACTCTGGCGGTCACCGCCTCGCCGGTCAAGGGGCTGGAGGCGAGCATCGCGCTCGGCGCGCAGCTGCGGGCCGCCGGGTACGAGGCGGTGATCCACCTCGCCGCGCGGATGGTCGCCGATCGGGACCACTTGCGCCGCCTGCTCTCCACCATGGCCGAGGCCGGCCTCGACCGCGCCTTCGTCGTGGGGGGAGACGCTCCGCGGCCGGGGGAGTACCCGGACGCCCTCTCCCTCCTGCGGGACATGGCCGAGGTTGGCCACCACCTCCGCGAGATCGGGATTGGCGGCTACCCCGAAGGGCATCCGACCATACCCGATGATCGCCTGCTGGCCGCCCTGCGCGACAAGGCCCCGTTCGCCGACTACATGACCACCCAGCTGTGCTTCGACGGCGAAGCGCTCCGCGACTGGCTGCGCGCCCGCAGGACCGATGGGATTGCCCTGCCGGTCGATATCGGCATCCCCGGGGCCGTGGACACCGCGCGGCTGCTGCGGATCAGCGCGCGGATCGGGGTGCGAGATGCCACGCGGTTCGTGCTGAAGCACGGTGGCCTGGTGGGACGCCTCATGCGCCCGGGCGGCTACCGGCCGGATGGCCTGCTGTCCAACCTGGCGCCGATGCTGGCCGATCCGGACGCCGGCGTGCGTGGCCTGCACCTCTACACCTTCAACCAGCTCGAGCGCACCGCCGCCTGGCGTCGAGAGTACGTCGACGCGGTTGGGGATTGACATAGTTCACGAGTAAGTTAACTATTTCCCCTATGCAGAGCGATAGTGAAAGGATCTTCTCGGCGCTGGCCGATCCCCATCGGCGCCGCGTCGTCCAGCTGCTCGGCGAACGGCCGCGGCGGGCCGGCGAGCTGGCCGCGGAGACGCGGCTGTCGTCGCCGGCCATGAGCCGCCACCTGCGCGTCCTGCTGGAGGCGGGCGTCA
>JAPSGM010000130.1 GCA_031177555.1 Chloroflexota bacterium | reverse complement strand
TTCGACGCGAAGCTGCGCCGCCAGAGCATCGACCGCAACGATCTGTTCCATGCCCACATCGGCGGCATCGACACGCTGGCCCGATCCCTCCTGGTGGCCGCCGACCTCCACCAGTCGGGCGAGCTGCAACGGCTGCGGGAGGCCCGCTACGCCGGTTGGGAGGGAGAGTTGGGCCGCGCCATCCTGGGGCGCGACCTGGACTTGGCAGACCTGGAGCGCCGGGTGGTGGAGGACGGCATCGAGCCGCGGCCGGTGTCGGGCGGCCAGGAGCGCTTGGAGAACGTCGTGAACCAGCGTATCTGGGCTGCCGGCCGGGACTGACGGCGTGAGCCTCGCTCTCGGGATCGACGTTTCGACCACCGCCACCAAGGCCGTCGTCGTCGACCGAGCCGGCGCGGTCCGTGGCATCGGCATCAGCGAGTACGCGGTCGCAACCCCGCGGCCGAGCTGGAGCGAGCAGGATCCGGCGCTGTGGTGGGACGCGACCTGCCGGGCCGTGCCGTCGGCCCTGGGACAGGCAGGGGTCGATGCCGCCGCGGTCTCGGCCATCGGCCTCACCGGCCAGATGCATGGTGCCGTCCTCCTCGACGAGCGCGGGGAGGCGCTGCGGCCGGCCATTCTCTGGAACGACCAGCGCACGGCCGCGGAATGCGACCTCATCCGCGAGCGCATCGGGATCGAACGGCTGGTGGCCATCACCGGCAACGACGCGCTGACCGGCTTC
The DNA here is from genome assembly GCA_031177555.1 of Chloroflexota bacterium. Lineage (GTDB taxonomy): Bacteria > Chloroflexota > Limnocylindria > QHBO01 > QHBO01 > JAPSGM01. Next base: position 5,023 of record JAPSGM010000130.1, on the reverse strand, counting down.
ACCGCCCCGAAGCTGCTCTGGGTCCAGCGCCACGAACCGGCGACCTGGGATCGCGTCGCCCATGTGCTGCTGCCCAAGGACTACGTGCGCTACCGGCTCACCGGCGACTTCGCGCTCGACCGGGCCGATGGCGCCGGCACGCAACTGTTCGACCTCGCCGCCCGCGACTGGTCGCCGGAGATACTGGCGGCGCTCGAGATCGACCCGGCGCTCATGCCGCCGACCCACGAGGGGCCGGAGGTGACCGGCGTCGTCGGCCGCGTGGCCGCCGAGGCGTGCGGTCTGGCACCTGGCACCCCGGTGGTGGCGGGCGGTGGCGACCAGAGCGCCAACGCTGTCGGCCTGGGCGCTGCCGGACCGGGCGTGGTCGCACTGTCGCTGGGCACCTCCGGCGTCGTCTTCGCCGCCACCGACCGGCCCCTCAGCGACCCGCTCGGCCGGGTGCACGCCTTCTGCCACGCCGTCCCGGGACGATGGCACATGATGTCGGTCATGCTCTCGGCGGCCGGCAGCCTGCGCTGGTTCCGGGACGCGCTGGCGCCGGGCATGCCGTTCTCGCAGCTGACGGGCGATGCCGCCGAGGTGCCCGCCGGTAGTGGTGGGCTCCAGTTCCTCCCGTACCTCAGCGGCGAGCGCAATCCGCACCCCGACCCATCGGCGCGAGGTGCGTTCGTCGGCCTGACCCTGCAGCACGACCGGCGGCACATGGTCCGTGCCGTCCTGGAGGGCGTGGCCTACGGTCTGCGGGACGGGCTTGAGCTCATGCTGGCGGCCGGCACGGCTCGACCCGATCAGGTCCGTGTCTCCGGCGGCGGTACCGCCAGCGCGCCGTGGCGGCAGATCCTGGCCGACGTCCTGGATGTCGAGATCGCGACGGTGCACACCACCGAGGGCGCGGCATACGGCGCAGCGCTTCTGGGGGCCGTCGGCGCGGGATGGTTCGGCAGCGTGGATGCGGCCGTGGAGGCCCTTGTCCGCGCCAGCCCGACAGAGTCGCCCGGCGCGGATGCCGCCGTCTACGCGGCCGCCTATCCCGGCTTCCGCGGACTGTACCCAGCCCTGGCGCCCGCCTTTCGTGCACTGGCGGCCGGCTCGACCGAGGCGGCTCCCCACATGGGCTAGGGCTAGATCTGGAGCTCCGCCAGCTCCTCCGAGGAGGCCTCCTCCGGCTTCTTGCCGAGGATGATCATGGCCAGCACATCGTCGGTGTCGACCTTCGCCTTGTGCACCGTATCCACGATGCGCCCCTGGTACATGACACTGATCCGGTCGGAGAGGTCGTAGACGTCATGGATGTCGTGGCTGATGAGGAAGATGCCCAGCCCCTCCTCCTTCAGCTGGCGTACCAGGTCGCGGACCTGTGCCGTCTCGGCGGGACCGAGCGACGCGGTGGGCTCGTCCATGATCATGATCCGCGCGTTGAAGTGGACGGCGCGCGCGATCGCCACCGACTGTCGCTGACCGCCGGAGAGCGACATCACCGGCGTCTTGAAGGCACGGAACCTCGGGTTCAGGCGGCCCATCACCCTCCGCGTCGCGTCCTCCATGGCCGAGTCGTCCAGCGAGCCGGCCCCCTGGGTCAGTTCGCGGCCGAGGAACACGTTGGCCGGCGCGTCGAGGTTGTCGGACAGCGCCAGGGTCTGGTAGATGCACTCGATGGCGTACGCCTTGGCATCGCGCGGGTTCTGGATGTGGGCAGGCTTGCCGCCCACGTAGATCTCACCCGAGTCGGGCAGCTGGGCACCCGACAGCACCTTCATGAGGGTTGACTTCCCGGCCCCGTTCCCGCCCACCAGGCCCACGATCTCGCCCTCGTGCAGGTCGATGCTTACGCCGTCGACCGCGTGCACGCCGCCGTACGAGACCCGGATGCTCCGCATCTCGACCAGGGGGATTGCAGTTGCGCCCTCCATCTCGTGGGTTTCTCCCATCATCTGGTCCCGCGGCGGCGGTTCCATGAGTCGAACGCCACCGCTAGGATGAGGACGATGCCGGCCACGACGTTCTGGCCCGGCGAGTTGACGCCCATGAAGCTGAGGCCGTAGGCCAGCGACTGCATGACGAACGCCCCGAGGACTGCGCCCGGGATGGTGCCGATGCCCCCGGCGAAAGAGGTCCCGCCCACGACGGCGGCGGCGATGACGTACAGCTCGTAGCTGCTGCCGATGTCCAGGGTCGCTCCGTTGAGCCGGGATGCCACGACCGCTGCCGAGAGGGCGGCCAGGACCCCCATGAGCACGAAGGTCTTGAGGATCGTCAGGCGCGTGTTGATGCCGGCCAGCTCGGCGGCGCCCGGGTTGCCGCCGTACGCGTAGACGTACCGACCGAACCTGCGCCGCTTTGCGATCCAGGTCATAACCACCGCGACGCCGATGAGCAGGATGATGGGCAGCGGGAAGCCGGCTGGGACCTTGAGGCCGCCGGGCGGCTCGGTGATGCCGCGCTCCCGGGCGTACTCGGTGGCGAGGCCGGGCGCCAGGTAGTTGCCGTTGGCGAAGGCGGCGAGCGCCAGCAGGGCACCACAGCCGAGCACGGCGAGCAACACCTCGGCCCAGACGGGCCGCACGGGGAATCCGAAACGGCGTCGCTGGCGCCGCCCGTTCAGCAACAGCACCACGACGGCCACGCAGCCCACGATGCCCAGCCCCCAGGTGAGCGTCTCGCCGATCGATCCGCGCCCGCCGCCGCCGATGAGCCGAAAGGTCGGGTCCAGGCCTGTCACTGCCGCCCCGTTGGAGAGGTACCAGATCGCGCCCCGGATGGAGAGAAGCCCGCCCAGCGTGACCACGAAGGAAGGCACGCCGATGTAGGCGATGATGAATCCCTGCACTGCGCCGAAGGCGGCGCCGAGCCCGATGCCCAGCGCGAGCGCGATGAGCCAGCGAAACGGGAAATCGGGACCCATGCCGAGGATGTTCGGCAGCCAGTCGGTCATCAGCAGGGCGTAGGTCATGGCGATGAAGCCGACCAGCGACCCGACGGACAGGTCGATGTTGCGCGAAACGATGACCAGCACCATCCCGGTGGCCAGGATCGCCACGCTGACGGCCTGGACCGACAGCGTGACCATGTTCACCGGACGGAAGAAGCGGCCGTCTGTGAGGACATTGAACACGAGGAGGATGGCGGCCAGGGCCAGGAGCATGCCGAACAGCCGCAGGTCGATCTCGGTCGCGGTGACGAGGTCACGCAGCCGCTGCAGCCGCCCTGCCGGAATCTCCCTCTTTCCGGGAACCGGTGCCGTGTCGGCCACATTCGTCACGACGGCTCTCCTGCCTCGTGGTGGGAGATACCTGCGCCCCAGGCGGTCCGAGGCGCAGGCAAGGCTAGCTCACGATCTCCGCGTCGCGAGGCTCACTGGCAGTCTTCCCAGCCGGGGTCCGCTTCGGTGACACCGGCGCAGATGTCCTCCTTGGTCGCCCACCAGCCGGCGTTGATGACCACGTCGAGGTCCTCGGCCACGATCGGCGTCGGCTGGAGAATCACGGACTTCACGGTGTTACCTCCCGGCGTCTCGAAGTCGGTCGGACTGTTGCCCTCGAGCGGCGCGACCGAATCGTCCACGTCGATGACGATGTCCTCCACCGCCGTGCCCTCGCACAGCGCCAGCGCGGCCTGGCCGGCGGCCTTGCCGAGCTCGTTGGCGTTCTTCCAGACGTCGACATACTGCTTGCCCAGCGCCACGTTGTTGAGGTTGGCGGGATCGCCGTCCTGGCCGCTCAGCGGCGGGAAGCCGTAGTTCTTCGCCTCGAGGGCGGCGACCACGCCCAGCGCGGTGCTGTCGTTCTCGGCGAGGATGGCATCAATCGTTTCACCGTCAGCGTTGGCGGCGTCGATGATGGCCTCCATGTTCTCCTGCGCCGTCGCGGTGTCCCACGCATCGGTGTAGGTGCCGTAGTCGTCGGGCCACGTGCCCTCGCCGGACGCTGGCCCGTTGAGGATGGTGATCTCGCCCGCGTCGACCTTTTCCTTCAGGCCGGCGTTGTCCCAGCCCTGGGGCAGGAACGTCGAGGCGTTCGGGTCGCCCGGATCGCCCTTGATGAGGACGTAGTTGCCCTCCGGGACCTCTTCGAGTATGGCCGCGGCCTCGGCCTCGCCGACGCCGACGTTGTTGAACGTGATGTAGAGGATCTCCGGGTCCTCGATCAGCCGGTCGTAGGCGATGACCGGGATGCCGTTGTCCTGCGCCTCCTGCAGCGCCGGCAGGACGGCGTTCTGGTCCTGGGCCAGCAGGATCAGCACGTCGGCACCCTGCGAGATGAGGTTGCTGACGTCGGTCAGCTGCTGCTCGTTGCTGAGATCGGCATCGGCGTCGATGTACGTTCCGCCGGCATCTTCCACCACCTGCTCGATGTTCGGCTTGTCGGCCGCGGCCCAGCGCGGTTGCTGGAAGTTGTTCCAGGAGACGGCGACCGTGCAGTCGGTGGACCCCGCCTGCGACCCGCCGGGTGCCTGGGACGTGGTGCCGGTGCCGCAGGCGGCGAGCACCAGGGCGAACACGCCCAAGACAGCCGCGAGCTTCCGAGTGACCATGGTGAGCTCCTCCGTAGGTCGGTACCTGAGCCATCCCCGATGGCGGTGCCACACATCAGGCTACTCTCGTGTCAACCCCCTCCTCGTCGCGCTTCGTCCGCCTTCCCGGAGGCTGCGCGATCTGCGCCCACGCGCGCCGGGATGAGGGGAAGGATCATTGGTTCAGGCCGTCCGCAGCGCGGGCTTCGCGGCCCGCTCCAGTCGGTCGGCAGGATTCGCCAGCAGCGGCTCCAGCGCCAGCTCCGCGGCACCGAGCAGCGGAGCGTCCACGCCGAGCAGGCCGGGCACGATGGTGACCGCGTCGCGCGACGGACGCAGTGCCCGCTCGTCGAGGACGTGCGCGACGCGATCGGCAACGAGCGGGTGGATGCGCTGAAAGTGGCCGCCCAGGACGACCATCGCCGGGTTGTAGATGTTCACCAGGCCGGCGAGACCGATGCCCAACCAGGTGCCCACGTCGTCGACGGCCGCCAAGGCCCGCGGCTCCCCG